>JAITLF010000394.1 GCA_031278025.1 Treponema sp. | reverse complement strand
GCTTGAAAAATCCATCGTATCCTCCTCAAATTCATTATATTCCCCGTATATTTCTCTATGCAATACTTCAGTCATGCTCAGAATCTTTTCGCTGTCTATGTCCGTTATGTTCCCCGCCTTCTCTTCCCGCGCCATTGCGGCTTCTATCTCCCGGTAGATCTTCTTCAGCTCCGCCGCAAGTTCCTCCCGTTCCTTATGCCCCCCGGCCCGTTTCACCCGTTTTCGCAGCTTTAAAAGGTAAAGCGGCGCGAATATGACCAGATGCCGCCCGGCAAGTTCTTGCACGCTAAGTTCCGTGAGTTTTATCACCGGCGTCCGGTATTCATAGTGAAAACCGCCCGGAAAACGGACGCGAACCAGTTCGTAGTCCGGGGCGTTCGCGCCGGGCTCCAGGTAGATGACCAGGCTTTTGGGGAAATCGATGGCCCAGACGCCTTCCTCCTCCACGGCGTGTTCCAGAGCCTCGGCGACGTCGTAGCGGAACATCCTGATCGCCATGCCGGTTTTCCGGGTAAGCTGTACCTCGACGTGGCAGCGGTGCTTTTCCCCGACAACAATAATCATGTCGGCGACGATGGTTTTCTCGCGGGAGCGTCTTTTTCCGGAAGGGGCGGGAATGCGGTACTCGGGGTTGGTACGGGTGACATGGGCGTCTGGGGGGAAGGAAGCGCCGAAGTTGGCGTTGAGGAAGGAGATGATGGCGCGGTCGGAAAGGTTGAGGATTTCCTTGGCGGCTTTGTCGAAATCGTTATGCATGGGGAGCGGCTCCTTTTATCCGCTATATATATAAGGGGTCTGAGTCGCCGTTTTGCTTTAATCGGGGGTGAAATTTTTAAAAAAAAGTGGGAAAAGGGGCGTTTTGGATTTGAATTCAGATAACCGTCCGGCCGGGATACGGCAATTTTACATTTGAATTCGGAATTCGGGCGCATCCGGCCGCTGTTGCGGCCGGACCGGGCTTTGCGGGGCTCCGCGCTTCCGCGCTCCGGCCCCGGAGCGATGCGCCGTGGCTGCTTGCGCACCCCTCCAATCCCTTGCGCGGCAGCTTTTATGGCAATACGGGCCGGTAAATATAAAATTACCGCAATAGACCGGGAGGAGAGTGGAATTAGGAGTTAGCCGGCAGCCTGTCGCATTTGTGGATTTTTCCGCATATTTATACAAAAATATGCCGAAGTACAACAGACTGTAGCGGGCTGATTGTGCTAAGAGTACAGGTAAGAAAAATTAACCGCGAAGGCGCCGAAGGCGGGGCCGGCCTAACCGCTTCACATGCGGCGGCGTAGCCGTCTCTAACAAAGTGGTCAGGCCGAATGCGCCCAATATACGGCAGGCGGCAACCCTCCGCCCCTTGTTCATTGTTACCTGCCCCCTCCCCCCTTAAACTACATACCTGTACTCACCGTTGTCCGTTACACCGTAGAAATCGGCGTAGCTTAGCTTCCAGGGAGACTTACCAAGTTTGTCTATGCGTATTTTGTTTTTGATAAGGTGCTGCCAGAAGCCGCTTCCGCCGATCTCGCCCTGCAGGATTACTCCCGCTACCGCGCCGTCCCGGAGAATGAGCTTGCGGTAATTGTTCCGGTCTTCCCTGACAAGAACTTCGTCGCCTTCCCGGGGGTTGACAGCCCCTACCGAAAGCGAGAGCAGATCGAAGAAATTTACCGTGTTCTTCAGGGCAAACCGGTCACTGTAGGGCCATTGGGTACCGGTCATGTTGTAGCCGGCGATTTCCCCCTGCTTCTGGGCGTTCGGCCATATCCCGGAAAGCCCGGCAACATCGCCCGCGGCGTAAATGCCCGGGATGTTTGTGGCAAGGCAGTCGTCCACCTTGACCGCTTTCCGTTCGGTAAGTTCCACGCCGTCCAGAAACGCCGCCGCGGGACGCACGCCCACCGCCAGGATCACCAGGTCACAGGGGATGCTCATTCCCCCTTCCAGCTCGACGGCGGTAACGTTACCCTGCCCGTCGCTTTTGGTATTCACTACCTTGCTTGAAAGGCGGAACTTTACTCCCCTCTTTTCAAAGAGTCTCTGATAGGCTTCCGCGGCGTGGGCGTCCAGGTTGACGGCAAGGGCCGTGGGCATCATCTCGATAACGGAGATCTCCCGCTCGCCGCCCGATTCCAGGAGGCCGTACACCGCGTCAAGGCCGACAAGCCCGGCGCCGATCACCGCCACTTTCTTCGCGGTTTTCGCGCGATCCGCGATTGCGCGGGCGTCGGAAAGGTGGCGGAGGCCGAAGACATTCCGCGCGGTTTTAAGTTCCCCGATGGGCGGGGTTACGCTTACCGAGCCTGTCGCGACAAGGACGGTATCGCCGGAAGCGATCCCTTCCCCGCCCGCGTATACGGTTTTTGTCCCGGCGTCCAGGCGGGTAACGGTTTTACCTTTAATCCATTGGATGTTCCCGTTTGACAGGAGATCGTCGTTGATAAAATTGAGACTTTCCGCGCTCCGTTCGCCCGATATGAATTTATGCAGCATACAGCGGGAATAGACTTCGCCGTCTTCGGAAACGATAACAATACGGTCATCCGGTTTTTCTTTCAGAATGGTCCGCGCGGCGCTGATACCCGCCGCGCCGGCGCCTATGATTATATGTTTCATACCGCCACCTCTTTTACATAGATAGCCTTCCTGGGGCAGTTCCTGACGCAGTTCGGGTCCTCGTTGTCGTTGATGCAGAAATCGCACTTTACGATCTTCCGGCGCGTCGGTTTGTCGGGCTTGATGTTCCCGTAGGGACAGCTCATGACGCACATAAAACAGGCGCCGCAGCGTTTCTCGTCGTACTGTACGTGGCCGGTCGCCGGGTCCTTCCCGAGCGCGCCGGACATGCAGGCGCCCACGCAGTCGGGAACCGCGCAATGGCGGCAGAAGATCGGGAAGTAGCCGCCCTTGCCGTTGCTTACAATAACATGCCGGGCTTCGTTTTTCGGGTCCAGAAGGTCCAGGTCGTAGACGGTTCCGGGCGTTTCCCGGTGGGCCTGCATACAGGCAATAGTGCAGTTTTTGCAGCCATCACACTTTTCCTGTTCGATCATGATTCGTTTCATTTCAGCTCCCTTTCGCCGTTCGGCGAAACGGCCCCTATATTTTCAGGGCCGCGCGCTTTTCCTGAATGATCTTCTCAAGCAGGTCCGCGGATTCTTTCGCGTCCGCGTTGATGATGACTTGCCCGCCCGTAAGGGATTTCATATCCTGGGTGAGCACCTGTACCGCTACCGGGCTTCCTGTTATGTATGGGGGCAGGCCCAGGTGAAGGGGCAGGCCCAGGGCAAGGCCGAAACAGCCGTCGGCCAGGGCCTGTTCTTCCAGCCATTGGGCGGCGGAAAGTACCAGGGGCAGCTGAGGAATGTCGACGCCTATGGTTTCGGCAAGTTCGGTGGCGACGATCTCAAGCCGCCCTATGGCGAGGCAGGGGCCGAAATTCAGCACCGGGGGGATGCCCAGCTGTTTGCACACCGCCCTGAGGCCGGGGCCGGCAAGTTCCGCCGCCTCGGGAACCATGAGGCCGCGGTTCTCTATGCCCCCCGAGGAACAGCCGGCGGTAAGGACGATGATGTCGCGGGCGATAAGTTCCCGGGTAAGCGCCACGGTAAGCACGTCGTGCCCGCCGGACACCAGGCTGGAACAGCCCACCACGCCGGCAACGCCCCTGATCTTGCCCTGTACGATAAGGTCCACCAGGGGCTTCCAGTTTCCGCCCAGGAATTTTTTGAGCGATACCTCGCTTATGCCGGTAAGCGTATTACTGTTACCATGTTCCGGTAACAGGTTTAGTTTTACCTTTGGCCGCCTGTTTTTATAGGAGGCGATTACCATGTCGATGATCTCGTTGCTGTGCTTTTCCCTTTCGGCAAACACAAAGGGCTTGTACTCGGCATTGGCCTTTTTCGCCACATCGTCGATACAGATCTGCCTGACAAGGAGTTCGTCGCACACCGTCTCTATGCCCGGCAGGGTGCAGTTAAATTCGGAAATAACCGCGTCAATGGCGCCGGTGGCAAGTATCGCCTCGGAGGTGTAGTTGTTCCCCGCGTGCCCGTCGAAAATATCGGTGTAGTGCGCGCCCCGCAGTTGGAGGTCCTGGCCGACGCAGGTGCAGCCCACAAGCCTGAAACCCCTGGCCCCGGCCGCGTTGGCCTTCGCGACTACGTCCGGCGCGGCAAGCCGTTCCTGAAGGTGGACAAACATGGTGTGCTGGTGGCCGGTGATCATGATGTTGATATAACCGGGATCGATAACACGCAGGCCCACCGGCGCGGTGCGGATCTCAGGCTCGCCGAGAAGCACATCGTTGAGCAGGTTGGTCAGGGTAAGGCCGTAAATGCCGGTGGAAATGCCCAGGCGCAGGCAGTCTATCAGCATATTCACCGGATCGGAGTTAAGGTTCGTGGAACACTTTACCACCCCCTTGAACACCTCGGACTTCGCGCCGCCGGGGAGTATGCCCAATTCCCGCCATTTTTTGAACCGGGGCGGATAGGCGATCTTCTCCACAAGCTCCATCTTTACGTACTCGCTCTTGTAAAGATCGTTCAAAACCGCGTCCGCCACTTTTTCCGCGGTTTCCCACTCGTCCCCGCCGCTTACGCCGAAGAGCTTTGCCAGCCTTTCCAGGGCGGCCTTGCCCTTCATCCTGCCTTTCTCTTTCGCGGTGTTTTTAAGATTCAGGGCGGTGTTTTCCACCACGTGAATATAACAGCCCGAACCCGACGCGACCGCCCTCAGCAGATTGCGCGTCACCATTACGTCGCGGCTTGCGCCGCAGATACCCCGCGGCGATTCCGGGGTTATCCGGCAGGGCCCGTTGGCGCAAAGCCTGCAACAGACCCCCTGCAGACCGAAGCCGCATTTGGTTTCCTGACCTTCCACCCGGTGGTGGCTGGTTTCCATCGGCAGTTTTGCGATAAACTCCTCAAGGGGTTTATCCGCGCTTGCACAGGTACTGCACCCGTAGCAACTCTCGTTCATAAGCTCCTCCATTCTAAACAAAAGTTTTATAACCATTAAGCCGGGGAGCCAAAGCCCCCCTCGTCCGGCCCCGACAGGCCGGAACTGCCGCCAACGGACAATTTTGGCGGCGGCTGAATAGCTACAAAGTTTCAAAAAAACATAAACATACTACGACCCAAACCGGCTTGTCCTCTCTCAGTCAT
>JAITLF010000160.1 GCA_031278025.1 Treponema sp. | reverse complement strand
GAACAGGACCCGGTCTCCATCCGCAGTTTCCGCCTGGAGGAGAAGGAGGGCTACGTCCTGCTGGATATCAATGTCAAGAAACGGCTCATGGGCTACCTGGAAACCTATATGCGCCTTCTCGCGTTGCTGGATTCCCCGGATACCCTGTAAGTGAAGTTAAGGTTTATTCTTTATGCTGATGGAGCGCGCTTCCCCGCCCGCCCCGCGCGCGGGCAGGAAGCGGGAAGCGCAAGTCCGTCCGGCGCCTCCCGTAAGCGCCGGGCCGGCATAAACCCGGAGTCTGGGTTTATGGCCGGCTTTTCGCGCTTACGCCTCCGCTCCGGCAGCGGCGGCTTTGGCGGCTTCCCGTTCGCGGTTTTCCCGTGAATAGAGGGCCGCTTCCTTGTCGTCGATTTTGTAGAAGAACCCGTTGAGAAGACAGGCCAGGAGGTTGCAGATGGCGGGGATGCCGCCGTAGAGGTACATGAAGTTGCTGGTGAAGCTCGATGTAACTTCCATGCCGGGTTTGTAGCCGATCATGGCAAGGCCGTAGAGTCCGACAGACCCGCCGATGAACGTGGCTATTTTGATAGGCACATTGACCAAAGACATGGTAACGGTCCTGTTATCGATGCCTGTTTTCCAGTAACCGTACTCCCCCACGTCAATAATGTAACCCATGCCGAAACCGGAGTACAGGGCCGAGGCAAAGCCGGTGAACATATTGAGCCCGATGAAGATAGCGATATGCCGCCCTCCCAGGAAACACATGATCACCGAAGAAACCACCGTCAGGAACTGCCCCAGCACCATGGCCTTTTTTCGCCCGAGTTTGAGGCCGATCATGGGGCCCACCATGGTGGTAACCAGGTTAAACAGGGTGGTTATCGTCATTGCCAGGGTCATCAGGAGGAGCTGCGGATCGTTCTGGATGTAGATGTAGTAGTACATGACGATCTGCATGGGCGCCATCAGGCCCAGGAAGAACAGAATGGTTGAGGCAAAATTGACGATGAGCTGCGAATTGGTAACCACACATTTTACCATGTCTTTAATGGTAACCTGGGGCCTGGCGGGGCCGCCGGCAATCTGGGGGCCGTCATAGGGCTTAATCAGGGTGCTAAGCAGCAGGGTTGCCAGGACGTAGAAAAGACCGTAAATGATGGCAAAAACAAGGTACTGATACTTCGGCCCGACGATGGAGCCGATAAGATTTCGCACCGGGGCATTGGTCGCCGAGGTGATCACCGTTGCCAGGGTCATAAGCCGGACGCCGAGGATCATCATCTTATTGCGTTTGTCCATGTCTGAACCGGCGACAATGTTCAGGGTGCCGTACTGCACGGTGGTAACAAAGGCCCAGGTAACATTGATGAGCAGATAGGCTGCGACGATCAGCACGGCCCGCGCCGCAAAGGGCATCTCAAAGGGAAGGAACATCAGAATTTGGGAAAAATAGATGATCCATTTGGTGTGCTTGAGCCAGGGAAGGTACTTGCCCGATTTAAACTTGGCCCGTTCGATGATGGCCCCGACGAAAAAGGTGATGACAAAGTCCGCAACCCTGGCGACAAGCAGGATGCTGCCGACAGCAATGGCGGTTATTTTCAGATCCTCCGTAAGAAAGATGTTAAGAAAACCCAGGGGAACCATGACAAAGGCTACCAGCAGATTGTAGACGCCATAATTCCGTATCTCTTTTTTTACGTTTACTTCCATGATCTATTCCTCCTTACCATGTAATATAGAATTGCTGCCGGGAGCTTATTTTTTGTAGAAATCCATGCCGTAGGAATCGACTTCCTCGTTAAGCCAGGTGTTGATCTTCGCGGCAATGTCCATCTCGTCGGAGCGTCCAAGGTAGCCGCCGAGCCAGGCGTAACCGCCGTCGGGGGCGTATTTGTCCAGGGTTTTTCGCACCGTGGAGCGCACATATTCTTCCGTAACATTGTTGTAGTTCACGTCGGGGTAGAAATTGTAACCCCCCACCACGGTGAGTTGGCCCTTAAATTTCTGCTTCACCGTCAGGAGATCGTTACATTCCTGCGCGGGGTCCCAGTACTTAACGCCGATGTCAACATAATCCTGCATCCAGTCCTCGCAGCGCCCGCAGTTATGGAGCTGAATCGGAATGCCCCGATCATTGGCGGGTTTGCAGATGCGGGCGTAGAGGGGCTTGAACAAGCGGCGGAACACATCGGTCGAAAAGAAGGGATCCTTTTGCGCCGCGGTGTCATCCCCCAGATAGGCAAGGTCCGGCTTGAAATATTCAAAAACCTTTTCATTGTAGGGCTCGTAAAATGCGGTCATCCAATCCAAAAGTTCCGCGCAGGCTTCCGGTTCCTCAATGAGCGCGCAGAGTCCCTCCTCAAAACCCATAAAACCGATGAGGGACTGGAAGGAACCGCCGCTGACCGCGCACATCACGCCGGTGGTTTCCCGGTTAATGTGGGCCGTGCCGTCTTTGGCAAGTTTTTCCCAGTCAAAGGTATCTGCGGGCGCCACCTCGGGCAGTTTCAGAACATCCCGCCACTTGGTTATATCCTTGAGAATAAACTCCCCCGGCTTGGGCAGCCCCTGGAAGTTGGTTTCCGCGTTGGCGACATAGGGAACTCCCCACATATCCTTCCATTCGGTAACGCCCGGCCCTCCCCCCATGGGAAAAATAAAGGGCATCGCCATCAGCACCGGGTGGTTCTTCGTGGGCGTGCCGGAGGGCGGCCACATTCCGCCCATGGTGAAGTTGGGCACATACTCGGGCATTTCGCCGCGCCCCAATCGCAGATAGTTCTCTTTCGGTGATAGCATTGTCATCTTCCTCCATAAATAGTATTGATTCATTGTCTACCGGCCTTTCGTATTTGTCAAATTATTTCAGGAAAAATACGATTATTTTC
>JAITLF010000387.1 GCA_031278025.1 Treponema sp. | reverse complement strand
CGGCCGGTACGGGGAACCGCGTTTCAGGCGGATTCTTGTATGGCATTGCGGGAATTTCATATTCGCCGCGATGTTCGGGAAGAATACGAGCTGGAACAGGGCATTTTTTCCCTTCGGGGGAATGTGGTGCTGGCAAATATTAAGGAAGCGCGGAATTTAACCCGGAAAATCAACGCGAAGATCGATCCCCGGCAGCCGGGAAAAATGATAAAAGCCGGGCAGCTCAACGCGATGGGGCTTATCGACGAGATACTTCACTATATGGTGGCCCTTTACCGGGAGCAGATCCAGGGCGATGTGTTTGAAACGGCGCTTGGCCGGCTTGAGTCCCAGTTGGGTTCCGACCGGATCGGGGCGCTCCTGGAAACATTTTCCGGCCTGTTTCCGCCCCGGGCGGTATACGCGGGGAAGGTTTCGCCTGAAGATTACCTTAAGGGAAGCGATGAGGGGGAGAGCAACCGGGCCCTGGCGCTTGAGGAGATTCTGCTCCTCGCGCTGGCGAACCTTAACCCCGCCTTTAAGTCCTTTACTTTTATGTTTGATGACCGGGATCTTGAGGTTGGAACGGTTTATAACGAGGCCCTCGAATTGCTCCGCTCGCATCTGGCGGAATTGCCGCCCTTTGGCCCTGACGGGCAGAATCTCTGGGACCTGCTGCGGGCGCCGGCCCTGGCGTCCCCGGATTCGCTTACCGGCCAGCTTGACTTTATGCGCCGGAAGTGGGGCGTCCTCCTGGGGAAATTCCTGTCGCGCATCCTGATGGGGCTGGACGTGATAAAAGAAGAAGAAAAGCCCTCGTTCTTTGGCCCCGGCCCGATGGAAGCGCTGACCTTCGGCGGGCTTGATGAATACGAGCGCTTCAGCCCGGATCAGGATTGGATGCCGAATACGGTGTTGATGGCGAAAAGTACCCTGGTGTGGCTTTTCCAGCTTTCGCAAAAATACGGCAGAGAAATTACCCGGCTGGATCATATCCCCGACGAGGAACTGGACGATCTGGCGCGCAGGGGTTTTACCGGACTTTGGCTTATCGGGCTTTGGGAACGCAGCAACGCTTCCCGTATTATCAAGCAGTGGACCGGAAACCCGGAAGCGGCGGCAAGCGCGTACAGTCTTTACGACTACGACATCGCCGGGGAGCTGGGCGGCTGGGGGGCTTTGGCGGAGCTGCGGGACCGCTGTTACCGCCGGGGTATAAGGCTGGGGTCGGACATGGTACCCAACCACACGGGGATTGACAGCCGCTGGATTGCGGAACACCCGGACCGTTTTTTGCAGCTTCCCTATCCGCCCTTCCCAACCTACAACTACAACTGCGGGAACCTTTCCGGCAGGGACGATATTACCGTTCAGATTGAGGAACACTACTTTGACCACAGCGATTGCGCGGTGGTTTTTAAGCGGATGGACAACCGTACCGGCGAGACCCGCTATATCTACCACGGCAACGACGGCACTTCCATGCCCTGGAACGATACCGCCCAGATCGACTTTCTTAACGAGGAGGCGCGGGAAGCGGTAATCCGGACAATTATCGGGGTGTGCAAGCAGTTTCCCATTGTCCGTTTCGACGCCGCCATGACCCTCGCCAAACGCCACATTCAGCGGCTCTGGTACCCGGAACCGGGGCGGGGCGGGGACATCGCAAGCCGCGCCGAACACGCGATCTCCGCGGAAGAATTTAACCGCCGTATCCCCAACGAGTTTTGGCGGGAGGTAGTGGATCGCTGCGCGGTGGAAGCGCCGAATACCCTGCTTTTGGCGGAGGCGTTCTGGATGATGGAAGGCTACTTTGTCCGTACCCTGGGGATGCACCGGGTGTACAATTCGGCATTTATGAACATGCTGAAAAAAGAAGAAAATTCAAAGTACCGGGATACCATCAGAAATACCCTTGAATTCGATCCCGAAGTACTCAAACGTTTTGTTAATTTTATGAATAACCCGGATGAGGAAACCGCCGTGGCCCAGTTCGGCAAGGGGGACAAGTACTTCGGCATCTGCACACTGTTGGTAACCATGCCGGGACTCCCCATGTTCGGCCACGGACAAATTGAAGGTTTTGAGGAAAAGTACGGGATGGAATACCGCCGTTCCTACCGGGACGAAAAGCCCGACCCGGGTTTTGTGGAACGGCACGAGCGGGAAATTTTCCCCCTGATGAAAAAGCGCTACCTCTTTTCGGGAAGCGCCGGTTTCTGCCTTTTCGACCTTTGGGATTCAAACGGCAGTGTAAACGAAAATGTGTTTGCCTACTCCAACCGCGCCGGGGATGAGCGGACTCTGGTCCTCTACAATAACGCCTATTCCCAGGCTTCGGGGTGGATACGCCAGGGGTCCGCGAACATTTCCCAAAAAGACGGGACTGTCCGCCGCGACAGTCTCTGCCAGGCGATTGGGCTTAACGGAGGCGACCACTTTTTCGTCCTGTTTCGGGAGCAGCGGCGGAATCGCTGGTTTATCCGGTCGTCGAAGGAGATCGCCGAACGGGGGCTTTTCGTGTCCCTTAACGGCTACGAGGCCCAGGTGTTCCTGGACATCCACGAAGTGATGGACGACGCCCCCGGTTCCGCGGAGTACCGCTGGGACGCGCGCTGGTCCAAGCTCAACGCCGAACTTAACGGCCGGGGGGTACGGGATTTGGACGCGGCGCTTAAGGATATTTTCCTGGGCGAGCTTTACGCGCCCTTTGCCGAATGTTTTACCCACGGAAGATTTGCCGAATTGAGCGCCCTGGTTACCGGCCACTCCGTGCAAAAAAAGGAGGCGGTTGTTTTTGCGGAATCCTTTGAAAAACCCGTTGAAACATTTATTACCTGCGCGTTTAAATTCCTTGACGGCGCGGACGGCCGTTACGAACCATTCCCGGTAATTCCGGCAAAGGATCACGCGGGTCATAAGGTTTCCACATCCGTCGGACCCGACAGTAAAACTATACAGCACGCGGTAAAGGATTTTATCGTTTATACGGAAACGCTTTTAACGCTGGTAAAAGAAGCGAAAAAACCGGCCAAACCCGCGCCCAAAGCCGCGCCGGACACTAAAACCGCCGACAAGAAGGATGCCGTGACGGTGAAATTCCTGCATGTCCTTGCGGAAGCGGTTTCCGCGCGGCCCGTCATCGCCGTCTTCGGCCTTGGCTACGGCCTGCTCAGGCTGCTCCGCGCCGTGCCGGGAAAGGGCGCGGACGGCGGCGACGCAAAGGCCCTGGCGGAGCATTGGAGCCTGGACCGCAAGCTGCGCGAGGCTTTTGAGGGGATCGGCGTTTCCGGAGACGAGGCCTGGCGGATTACGGAGATCATGAAGGCGGTCCTGGCCCGGACCGGCGCGGCGGGAAAGGCGGCCTTCTCACGGGAAATTACCGCGCAGTCGCTGGTGCTGGAAAATTACGATGCCGCCGATCTCCGCTCAATTCTGAAGGTCAACTTCTTTGAGAATACAACCTGGTTCAACAAGGAAGCTTTTGAAGAGGCCCTGTTCTACGTTCCCCTGTTTGCCCTGCTGGAATATGGGCAGGCCCGGGCGGAGGCCATCGCCCTTGCCGCGGAACAGTTCCGCAAGGCCGAAACCGCATCGGAATATAAACTCAACCGGCTTATTGATTTACTGTCCCTCAAAAAACCGCCTGCCGGAACCAAAAAAACCGCCGGTACTACCGCCGGGTCCGGCAAGGCAAATACCGGTACGGCAAAGGCCGGCACAAAAAAGGAAGCGGCCAAACCAAGGGGCCGGAACGAAAAGAAGGGAAAATGAACGGAGACTGCGATGAAACACAACACGGGCGGTATGATTTTACTTTTTGTTTTTTTCCTGCTGCTGGGGCCGGTATTTTCCACCGGTAGTGTTGCCGCCGACGGCAGTAACGCCGCTGATACAGTTCCCGCTGTTGAAACCGGAGCCGAAGACAGTGAACCTGCGGCAATTCAGGTTCCCGGCCCGGCTTCAAAGGTTCGGTATCTGGAATTGGTACTTTACAACCGGCAGGCCGGCGGTTTCTTCCCGTCCCCGGAACGGCCTTCTTTTTTAAGTCTCCTGCAGATAATCAAAAGGGCCGAAAGGGACAAAAATATCCGGGGAATAATCCTTAACACTTCCGGCTTTAGCGCGGACAGAACCGTTCTTTGGGAATTGCGAAACGCCCTTGTAGCCTTTAAAGCATCGGGGAAGAAGCTCATTGCTTTTTTCGATACGGCCGATTTTGACCTTTACTGTCTGGCCTCGGCGGCGGACAAAATCATCATGGACGATCTGGGGACACTGACGCTTACCGGTTATATGTACGGCAGGGGGTACTATCAATCAACCCTGGAAAAAATCGGCGTCAGGGTACGGGAACTCCGTTATTTTAACTACAAGTCCGCCATGGAATCCTACACCCGTTCCGATCTTTCGGAAGCGGATCGCAGGCAGTACGGAATCTACCTGGATGATATTTTTAACCTTGCCAAACAAACGGTAATGAAAGCCCGGTCATGGACAGAGGCGGAATTTAATACAATTCTGAACCGGGAATTTCTCTACTCCGCCCAGGGAGCGAAGACCAGGGGGCTTGTCGATGCCGTTGGAAGGGTATCCGCGGTTATTGGGGCGGCGGAAGAACTGGAAGGCCGCGAAATTGATGGTTTTATTTCCTGGGGCAATCCTTCCGCAAGTTTAACCGGGGGGTATTCGAACTACCGCCTTCGCGGGGGCTTCGGTTTTTCCAAGGGGATCGCCGTTGTATACGCGAACGGGGAAACCGATCTTGACCGGGGCATGGACGCCCGTTATCTGGCTTCCCTTATCGGGGAACTTGCGGAAAGGCGGCGGGTCAGGGCCATCGTAGTACGGATCAATTCTCCGGGCGGCAGCGCGGAAGCCGCGGATTATCTGGCAGAGGCGATCCGGAAGGCGCGGTACCATAAGCCGGTAGTAGTTTCCATGGGGCCTGTGGCCGCATCCGGCGGTTACTGGGCTTCCATGTACGCGAGCCACATCGTAGCGTCTCCCTTTACCTTTACCGGTTCCATCGGGGTTATCGCCGGCTGGTTTTACGATAACGGACTCTACAATAAATTGGGAGTGACGGTGGACCTCTTGCGGCGGGGGGATCACGCCGACATGGGTTCCGGTATAATCATACCGTCCCGGGATCTAAACGCCGTGGAAGAGGCGCGCTACCGGCAATTCATTCTGGATGTCTACAATGACTTTGTGCGGAAAGCCGCGGAAGGACGGCATCTGCCGGTTGAAGATATGGAAAAACTTGCCCAGGGGAGGATCTATTCGGGAATTGCAGCGCGGGACAACGGGCTTGTAGACAGTCTTGGCGGCCTGGGTGACGCCCTGGAAATTGCCCGGGAACTTGCGGGTATTCAGGCAAACGAAAAAATAGTTTACAATGAGTACCCAAAGCCCGGTTTTATTGAAACCTTTATAGCCAGATACCTTTCCGCGTTTGTACCGGCATTCAGGGTCGTCAAGAGAACCGGTGTTTTTGAAGGGCTGAGATACCGGCTTTCCATGAACGGCAGGGTCATGCCCATCCTGCCCCTTGGGGCGGAGGAATTTACGGGTATGCCGGAAGAATTATTCATGCCGGAATTAGTATCCGGACACAATTGAACTTGTAGATTATGTTTTGAAATTTGGGCGCATCCGGCGCAAGCGCCGGACCGGGCTATTCGCTTGTATCTTTTGCCCGACAACCCGCAACGGGCAAAAGGATACCGCTTCTATCCCTTGCG
>JAITLF010000380.1 GCA_031278025.1 Treponema sp. | reverse complement strand
CAGCTTATCTGTGTCAGGGAGGGGGCGGAGGGCGTTTCTACCTACATCAAGTTTGCCTACAATCCCGGGGCCGGGGTGTGGAGCATAGACAAAAAGACGGCCAAGCACCATGGCTAGGCTTTCGCGTACTCCCGGGAACCAGCTTCCCGGAAACCGCGCGGGGTTGGCCGGAACATCCCGGGCCGCGTGGGTCTTTGTCGCAGTAATCGTGCTTGCCTGGCAGGGGGTAAGCATGGCCCGCCTTGTCCCACCGTATATGCTGCCGGGCCCGGTGGACGTGGTCCTCGCCTTTATCCGGGATTTCCCCCTGCTTGCGGGTCATCTGGGCTATACGCTTTTCGAGGCGGCATCGGGCCTGGCGATTTCGATACTCGCGGCGTTTGTCCTCGCCGTGACCATGGACGCCCTTCCCTTCCTCAAGGCATCGGTAACGCCGGTACTGCTGCTCACCCAGACCATGCCCACCATAGCCCTGGCGCCCCTTCTGGTGCTGTGGATGGGTTACGGCGCGGCGCCGAAAATTACCCTGGTGTTCCTCACCTGTTTCTTCCCGCTTACCATCGCCCTTCTGGGGGGACTCTCCCAGGCGGACAGCGACGCGGTAAAACTGCTGCAATCAATGGGCGCCCGGAAAATTCAGGTTTACCGGTACATCAAAATCCCCCAGGCAGTCCCCGCGTTTTTTTCCGGGCTGAAAATATCGGCTTCCTATTCGATTGTCGGGGCGCTGATCTCCGAATGGCTCGGCGGAAAGGCGGGGCTGGGGGTGTATATGACCCGGGTACGCAAGTCCTACTCTTTTGACAGGATGTTCGCCGTGATCCTCCTCACATCGGTTTTAAGCCTGTGCCTGATGAAACTGGTGTCGTATCTGGAAAAGGCCGCGATGCCCTGGAACAGGAATGCGTAGTAGTAAATGTCTTAATTTAAAGGGGGGCCTGTTACTGTACGGCGGGCGTTATCCGATGCGGCCGTTTTCCGGCCCCCCTGCGCCGGAGCCTCCTCCCCGGCCCCTACCGGATGCTTCCGGGCCGGGTGCGGGGTCTCCGGCTACCCCCCGCGTGAAGGATTCACCGGGGCTTATGCAAAAACATTAATAGAGGTGTAAAATGAAAAGATTTATCGTAGTTGTGTTTGTACTGGCGGCGGCCCTGGGGACGGCGATCCTCTCCGGCTGCGGGAAAAAAGACGCGGGAACTATCCGCGTCGTGTTGGACTGGACGCCGAACACGAACCACACCGGGCTTTACGCCGCCCTGGAAAAAGGCTACTTCGCCGAGGAAGGAATAGGGGAAGTAGAAATAATGCAGCCGCCCGAGGACGGCGCCCTGGTATTGCTCGCGGCGGGGAACGCGGAATTTGCCGTGGATTTCCAGGAGAGCATGGCGCCGGCCCTTGCGCGGGAGGAACCCCTGCCGGTAATTGCCGTGGCGGCTATCGTGAGCCACAACACAAGCGGCGTCATGTCCCTGGCGGAGGCCGGCATAACCCGCCCCCGCGATCTTGAAAACAAACGCTACGCCTCCTGGGAGACGCCGCTCGTGACGGCGGTAATCAGGACCATCGTGGAAGATGACGGCGGCGACTTTTCAAAGGTAACGATGATTCCCAACTTTGCTACCGACGCCTTTTCCGCGCTGGAAACCGACGTGGACGCCATCTGGATCTACTACGGCTGGGACGGCGTTGCCGCGGAATTGCGGGGAACCGCTTTCAACTATCTGGATCTGGGGCGCATCAATCCCCGTTTCGATTTTTACACGCCGGTACTCGCGGCCAATGTCAATTACGCGGAAAAAAACCCGGAAACAGTAAAACTGTTCCTTAAAGCCGTAAGCAGGGGCTACGGGTTCGCGATTGCGAATCCCGAAGAAGCGGCGGAAATACTGTTGAAACACGCGCCGGAACTGGACAGGAACCTGGTAATCGCAAGCCAGAAGTACCTTTCCGCCCGCTACCGTGACGGGGAACTTCCCTGGGGCCGCTTCGACGGCGGGCGCTGGGATTCCTTTTACGGGTGGATGTTCGAAGAGGGCCTTCTTGACCGGGACATACGCGGCAAGGGCTTTACCAACGATTACCTGCCGTAGGGAAACGCCGTGCTTTTTTCCTGCCGGGGCGTCACAAAGTACTACTTACAGGAACCCGTGATCCGGAACGTGGACCTGGAACTTCCGGAGGGGGGCTTTATCTCCCTGGTCGGGCCTTCCGGGGTTGGGAAGACCACCCTGTTCAACATCCTTTCCGGCGTGGACCGCCCGGATGGGGGCCGGGTATTCCTTGAGGACGAGGATATTACCGGCGTATCGGGCCGGGTAAGCTATATGCTCCAAAAGGATCTGCTTCTGGAGTTCCGCACGGTTCTGGACAATGTGATCCTCCCCCTGGTTATCCGGGGGGAAACCAGGCGGAAGGCCCGCGTCCGGGCCGCCCCGTTCTTCCCGGTTTTCGGGCTTGGGGGCTGTGAAACCAAATACCCCGGCCAGCTTTCAGGCGGCATGAGGCAGAGGGCGGCCCTGCTGCGGACCTGCCTGAACGCCGGCCTGCTTGCCGGAGCGGAGCCGGGCAGTGAAAAAAAGCGCGGGGCGGTTATACTTTTGGACGAGCCTTTTTCCGCCCTGGACGCCCTTACCCGGCGGACCATGCAGGAGTGGTACCAGGGCATCAGCCGGGACCTGGGCCTCTCCACCCTGTTCATCACCCACGACGCGGAAGAGGCGGTGAATCTTTCCGACCGGGTCTACATCATGACCGGCAAGCCCGGCC
>JAITLF010000366.1 GCA_031278025.1 Treponema sp. | reverse complement strand
ACATTATCACCAAGGCGAACGTCGCGGGCTTCCAGCCGCCGCAGTGGTAGGAGACTTTTTCAAACTTTGTTTGAAAAAGTCTCACGGGGGATTGGCCGGAAGGCCAATCCCCCGCGCGGTTTTGTTCACCTGGCAATGACAGGAGGAGGTAAGGTATGAAACGCTACGGATCGGTGATCGGTGTCCGCGCCGAAAAACTGGAGGAGTACAAGAAACTCCACGCGGCCGTCTGGCCGGATGTTTTGAAGATGATCAAAGAGTGCAATATTGTAAATTATTCCATTTACTACTACGACGGGCTTCTGTTCAGTTACTTTGAATATACCGGAAACGACTACGAGGCCGACATGGCGAAAATGGCGGCGGACCCCGTAACACAGAAGTGGTGGGACGTTTGCAAGCCCTGCCAGCGGCCCCTGGAAAGCCGCAAAGAGGGGGAGTGGTGGGCCGGCGCGGAAGAGGTATTTCACACGGATTAATTATCGCGGTGAATGCGCCCATAGGGAGAGATGGTATGGACACAAAACAACAGAAAGATGCGCGGTTACGGGCGGCGCTTGCCAATAAAGAAGGGGACCGGGTGCCGGTTTCCGATTTTTTCTGGACCGGCTTTGTAAAACGGGCCAGGCAAAAATGGGGCGAAGACGTTGATGTGTACCGCAAGCTGGATCTTGATTATATCGTGATCAACCCCAATATGGATCCTATTATAAAAGATTTTGAGATTCTTGAGGAAAAGGGCGAGGACATTGTTCTGCGGACAGGATTCGGCGCGACGGTCCGGCGCAGCGGTACTATTCCCATGCCCTCTTTCGACAAATTTTCCGTTACCACGCCCGAAGAAATGGCGGATTTTGTGCTTGAGGACCCGAAAGACAGGCGGCGGCTTTACCGCGCCGGGGATGATCAGATCAACTGCCTGGGAGACGCGCTGGCCCGCAACATTCCCGGTTGGGATGACAGGGTGAACGCCTACTGTAACGATATGCCGGTTTACGGTTCCATCTGCGAGGGCTATGAATTTCTCTGGCGCTGTATCGGGTCGGAGAACGCGCTGTACTGGATGGTGGAAGAACCGGAACTGTTCGGTGATTTTGTGAGGCGTATCGGTGATTTTGTGGCGGCCCTTACCGAGTACCAGATCGAGGAAAGCCGGGGCCGGCTTTCGGGTATGTATGTCTGGGGCGATGTGGCCTTTGTAACGGGGATGTTGTTCAGCCCCCAAATCTGGCGCGAACACTTTAAGCCCATAACGGCGCGTATCATCAAGATATGCCACGACGCGGGGCTTCCGGTTATTTATCACGGCTGCGGCAACGCCTCGTGTATCTACAACGATTATATCGAAATCGGGCTTGACGGGTATAACCCCCTGGAATGCAAGTCCGGCCTTGATATTGTGGAACTGCGGAAAGATTACGGCGGCAGGATCTGCTTTGTGGGCAATATCGACGTGCGGGAACTTGAGAGCGGCAGCCGGGACAGGATTAAACGGGAAACGCTTTACAAGTTACAGGCCGCCGAGGGCGGAGGCTGGATATGCCAGACCGATCATTCGGCAACAAGCGATGTGGCCCCGGAAGACTACGGGTACATGGTCGAATTGGTGCGGGACTACGGCCGCTACCCCCTGGACATGGATCGCATTAAAGGGGAGCTGGCGGAGCTGGACAGGAAAGTAAAAAAATAATAGGGGTCCTTGAGAGTCCGTCCGGCAGCCGGCAACTTTCCGGACGGCCGGTAAGGGCGCCCCGGTTTCTGTATCTTTTACCTCCGGTTTATACCGCTTTAGGGATGGAATTTAACAGGCCGGGCTTAGGGTTTTGTTACCAATATATCCAACAGCCAAGCGCAAGGGATTGAAGCGGTATCCTTTTGCCCGTTTTGGGGTGTCGGGCAAAAGATACAGGGAACCTCCGGTTCCACGTAAAGCCCGGTCCGGCCGCATTCAGTTGTTGACGCGGCCGGATGCGCCCAATATAAAATTGTATATTTTCAAACTTAAAGCGGTATGTCTTTTTAGGTCTCCTCATGGACGAGAGAGGATTCGGGTAAAACCAAAGCTGCCAAAGGAACATCGGCCTTTTGGCATTATCCCCAATTGCGACATTCATTGGGCCTCAAGAATCCGCCCACCGGTTCAGGCGCCGCAATTGCGTGTGGCTGTCCGTGCGGTTGCTGTTAGTGCCGTCTATTGTTAAACTGTCTGCATGGCAACCTGCGGTTTTCAGTGGGCAAATTTTCTTCATTGTTATTGTGCCGCCTGCGGCGAATCCGGGGATGTGGCAGTAGTTGGGAGGGAGGGGTGGAAGTAGTTCGCGCTGCTTGCTTGTCATTATGGATAAACGTGATTTACTGCGGAAGATAAGCACCTTTCCCCTGGTTGCGCGGGATCCGGCGGAGGATCTTTTGGCGGGGGGGTTTACCTCTGTTTTTCGGGGGCAGGGGATGGAATTTGACGAGGTGCGGCGCTACGAGGCGGGGGACGATGTGCGCCGGATCGACTGGAATGTAAGCGCCCGCTTTGGCGCCCCGTATGTGAAACTTTACCGTGAGGAGCGGGAGATTTCGCTGTGCCTTGTGCTTGACTGCTCGGCTTCCATGCATACGGGTTCCCGGGCTTTGAACCGCTATGAACAGGGGGTGCTGGC
>JAITLF010000315.1 GCA_031278025.1 Treponema sp. | reverse complement strand
GAGTCAAATTCGGGCGGTTCTTAAGCGTACTGGTTCTTTCAGGCGTGGCCTACGGCTTGTACTGGGGGATTCAGGATAACTACCTGGCGGAGATAGTACACATCTCCGCATTTGAACGGGGAATCGTGGAGTTCTTTCGGGAAATCCCGGGACTCCTGGTGATTCTGATCCTGGCCGTGCTGTACCGCCTCTCCGAAAGCCGGATATTTAAGATAGGCGTCTGCATCATGGCCGCCGGTATTTTCGGGCTTCTCCTGTGCGGGACCGGGAAGACCCTGGTCGTTGCCAACATGGTGCTTTTCAGCTTTGGCGAGCACATCATCATGCCCGTACGGAGTACCATCTCCCTGGAACTGGCAGAACGGAACCAGGGAGGCGCTTCGTTGGGGATCACCACGGCCATCAGCAACGTGGGAAACATCGCGGGCTTTGTGGTCGTTACGATCCTGTTTTTCGTGCTCACCCGCCTGGGGTTCGGACGGACCGACCTGCTGAAGTTCCGGTCGGTGTTCGCCCTTTCGGGGATACTGATGCTTGGGGCGGCGGTAACGGCCGTAGCCCTGCATGAGTCCCCGGTCAAAGCCGGGCGCCGGCGGTTTTACTTCGCGAAAAAGTTCTTCAAATTTTACATGCTGGAAGTCTTCTACGGCACCCGCAAGCAGATATTCATCACCTTCGCGCCGTATGTCCTCATCCTGCACTACGGCGCCGATACGTCGATTATCTCCCTGCTCCTGGCCGTCTGCGCCGTGTTCGGCTTCGCCTTGAGCCCCCTCATGGGCCGGCTCATTGACAAGGCGGGGTATAAGACGGTCATGGTCGCCGATACCCTCATCCTCATCATCGTCTGCCTGCTTTACGGGTTCGCCCACCGGCTCTTCCCGCTGCGCACCGCGTTCATCGTCGTCTGCATCAACTTCGTCCTGGATTCCATCGTGTCCCTGGCCAGCATGGCCAGCAACGTGTACGTTCAGGACATAGCCGGCGGGCCGGAAGAAATTACCGCAACCCTGTCCACCGGGGTGTCGGTGAACCACGTCATCAGCATCATCATCGCCCTGCTGGGCGGCTGGCTGTGGAAGACGGCCGGCATAGAGGTGCTTTTCACCATGAGCGCAATCCTTGGGGTGATCAATTCCCTGTATGCCGCGACCATCCAAAAACCTCACGGCAAGGTATTCCCCGCCGCAAGGTAGATTTCGTACCATTCTTCACGGGTGATCCTTATGTCCGCCGCCTTCGCGCAGTCCGCAAGCCGGGCGGCGTTCATCGTGCCGATAACCGGCTGGAAGCCCGCAGGATGCCGGAGCAGCCACGCCAGCGCAATGGCCGTGGCGGACGCCGAATACTTCTCCGCAATAGCGTCGAGCTTCCCGTTAAGGGCGGGGAACTTCCCGCTCCCCACAAACACCCCCTCGAAAAAACCGTACTGGAAGGGAGACCAGGGCTGGATGGTAATGTTGTTGAGGCGGCAGAAGTTCAGGACGCCGCCGTCCCGGTCCACCGCCGCGTCGTCCCCCATGTTCTCGTGGAGATCCTGGGAAATCATGGCGGCGTTGGTGATGGAAAGCTGAAGCTGGTTTGCCGCGACAGGCTGCCTGACATACTTCTGCAGGAGCCGGATCAGCGCCGGCCCCTGGTTGGACACCCCGAAGTGCCGCACCTTGCCCGCCGCCTGCAGCCGGTCGAAAGCCTCCGCCACCTCCTCCGGCTCCGCCAGCGCGTCGGGGCGGTGCAACAGCAAGACGTCAAGGTAGTCGGTTTTAAGCCGCCCCAGGCTGCCGTCAACCGAAGCGAGGATGTGGTCTTTGGAGAAATCAAAGGCGATCCCCGGCCTGATGCCGCATTTCGTTTGGAGGAGCAGCGTCTCCCGGACCGCGGGGCTCATCCCCACCGCCTCCGCGAAGATGGATTCGCAGGCGCCCCCGCCGTACACGTCGGCGTGGTCGAAGAAATTAGCGCCCAGCTCCAGGGCGGTTTTGACAAACCTTTCGGCATCCTTCCGGGACGTCCCGTTAATCCGCATACAGCCGACGGCGATAACCGGCACCTCAAGGCCCGATGCCCCCAGGGTAATGGTTCTCATACACAAATCTCCTTACTCGTGATTTTGTAGGCTAGTCTAGCGGTTCGCTTGCACGTTAAGTCAAGGGGGGAAGGAAGACGCAGGGCGCCGCTCCGAACCTCGCGGGGGGCTGCTCGGACCCTGCGGGCTTCTCTCTGCTCCTCGCGGGGCTCCGCCCCGCACCCCGCCGGGGGACCAGGGGCCCCCCGGACCCCCCATAAACAGGGCGAGGGGATACCCCCGGAAAATTTTCCGGGGGTATCCCCTCGCCCTTTTTAATGGGGGGGTCTGGGGGGCCTTGGGCCTCCCAGCGGGGCGGCGGGGCAGAGCCCCGCGAGGTTCGGAGCGGACCCCGCCAGGGGTGCGGCGGAGCCCCGCGAGGAGCAGAGCGGACCCCGCCGCCATGATTGATTCAACGGCTGCTCAGAAATGCTCCATTCCTGATCAGAAATGCTCCATTCTTGATCAGGAATACTCCATTCTTGATCAGGAATGGAGCATTCTTGATCAGGAATGGAGCATTCTTGATCAGGAATGGTCCATTCTTGATCAGGAATGCTCTATTCTTGATCAGGAATGGTCCATTCTTGATCAGGAATGCTCCATTTCTGATCAGGAATACTCAGGTTTCAGGCGGGCAGACGCCCAGTTTGCTCATGCGCTTGTCGCCCGTATCCAAGGAGGCGTGTATTGTGTATACTCCCTCCATACAATAACGTAAAAAACAATAACGTAAATAAGGAGGCTTTTTATGACCACTAATTGGCTCCCCGGCAGGCGGGAATTGCAGCTTGCAATGGCGAAGAATTGGCCGTTTATAATCATGGCCCACGGGTCGGTGTGGCAGGTGCCGCCGGAACATGTGTCCCAGCTTACCAGCCTGGCCGCCGCCGCGGCGGAGGCGCTTGAGCTGGCCCAGAGCAGCAACCGGTCGCCGGCTATCACCGCCCACTGCAAGGCGGCGTTTGACGCCCTGGTTGAGAAACTGCGGTTCATCAAGAACCGGTATTTCCTGAGCCCGCCCCTTGTGGACGAGGACTATATCACCCTGGGCTTGAAACCCAAGGACACGGACCCCACGCCGGTTCCGCCCCCCACCGCCCAGGCAGAGGCGGACATAACCCGTCCGGGGGTTCACCTTTTGGACCTTCATATACGGCAGGTTTCGGGTTCCTCCGACATTGCGACCAGCGACTACGGCTGCCGCGTTTACCACGGCGTGCTGCCGCCGGGCGGGGCCTCGACGGAAGCGGCGCTGGGGTCCAGGCGGGAGCTGGTGAAGGCGCCCCTTTCGGGGGACGACCTGCCGCATTCGCGGTTTACCCGCCGCAAAAGGGAGCTGTTTGACTTTCCGGCGGAGGACAGCGGGAAGACGGCGTATTTCTGCATCCGCTACGAAAACGCCAAAGGCGAACCGGGGCCCTGGGGGCCGATATTTTCTTCGATTATTCCCTAAGCCGTCCAGGCCGCTTCCCCCGCGGGGATGCGGCGGTTTGTTTAGGTAAGGGACCTGCCAACGGGTTCCAGGGACCCGCCAACGGGTTCCAGGGACCCGTTGGCGGGTCCCTTTTTTTAGGCGGGGCGCTTAGTTTGAGGGGGAGGATTCGCAGCCCGGCATGGCCGAAGGACCGGGCGCCGGCCCCACTGCGGGTACCGTAACGCACCCGTCGGGCAGGATGAGTATTGCGGGTTTCGGGATCCCCCGCGCCCGGGCCTTCGCGATGGCCGTGTCCAGGGCGTGCTGGGGGGATGGGGCATGATCGATGAACATGCCGGAAAGCCGTTCCGGGGGGAGTTCCGTGACTGCCGTAACCGTGGCCCGGCCCGAAACCGCCGCCATCTTTGCCGCCTTGTGGTAGCCGAGTTTGTAGCCCGCTTTGATGCGTTCCAGAGCGTCCTGTGGGCTTGAAGCCTGGGCCAGAAGCCGGGCATAGGCCTCGTCGCCGATGCCGTCCCTGCAAGAGGAAACCAGGATGAGGTCGCCGCCGTCTTTCAGGGCAAGGGCGCCGTTATCGATGGCCTTCTGCGACTGGTACAGGTCTATGTCCATGGGAAATTTCGCCGCCGACACCACGATGTCCGCCAGAGACGGGACGGACACGCAGAAAATCCGCCGGGCGGTTTCCACGGCGGCGTAAAAGGATGTCAAAAGGTCCCCGGCGGTAACCGCGGCAACCCCCTGATCCCTGTCCAGAACGGTCATGACCGAAAAGACCGGGGACGCTATCAGGGGCAGGGCATCCATCATGTCCTGGTGGACGGGGTTTCCCTCCAGGGCCAGGGAACGGGCCGCCGGGGACAGGGCCTGCCGGTGGTTCGCCGTGATGGTCCGGTACGAGGCTATGCCCGGCAGGAACGCCTTTCTGCCGCCGGTAAATCCGGCAAAGTAGTGGGGCTCCACGCTGCCGGTGGCGATGATGCGGTCCGCCTCGACGATCTGCCGGTTGAGTTCTATGGGGGTGCCGTTCCGGGTGGTCCCCAGGCTGATCATGGCTTCGGCTTGCCGGGCGTCGTGGTGGATGCACCGTTCCCGCAGGGCGCAGCAGCCATCCCCCAGGATTTGGCGGAACTCGCTGCCTGAGGGCGCCCGGTGGGCGCCCGTGGCAACCAGGATGGTGAGGTTTTCCCCCACAAGGCCGGACTTCTCCAAAACGGGAAGCAGGGCCTCCAGAATGACGGCGGTGGGCGTAGGCCGGGTAGCGTCGTTGACGATGATCAACACCCGGCTCCCCCCCCGCAGGAACTCCTCAAGGCTCCGCCCGTTCCGCCCGCTCCCCCCTAACGCGGTACGGTCCGGCCCATAGGGATGGGCCAGGGCTTCGGCCAGCATCGCTTCCGGCGTCCCTGCGGGTTTGAACTCGTTGGGTTCCGCCACCGCCAAGAGGTATTCATCGGGAAATTCCAACGGAAAGGTTTTGTTGAGGTAGGGAAGGTCCAGCTTCATGGGGGGATGGGCTCCTTACTTCCTCACCGATTCAATCGCCTCGGCAAGCGCGGCTTCCAGCATCTCCGCCTGAGGCTCCTTGATATGCCCCAGCTTCTTCATGTCGTCGACTAAGGCGCGCGAAGCGGCGATATCCGCCGCGGCGCGGGCATAGACCTCCTCCCAGGAAAGGGCGGCACGGGCCACCCCTTCTTTGATCGCCTGTTGGGCCACGTCGGCGGCTTCCTGGGCAAAGACCTCGGTCTCTTCCATCGTGGCGATGATGCTGTCTTCGGAAATGCCGCGCTTTTCGGAAAACTCCGCGATAGAATGGGCGCAACGGATGGCCATGCCGTCGGTGATCTTCCGCGCCCGGACCAGCAGGGCGCCCTTCAGGATGCCGGGGAAACAGACTGAGTTGTTCACCTGGTTGGGGAAGTCCCCCCGCCCGGTGGCGACAATGTAGGCGCCTTCTTCCTTCGCGGCATAGGGCCATATCTCCGGCACCGGGTTGGCGCACACAAAGACAATGGCTTTGGGGGCCATGGACCGCACCCACTCGCGCTTTACCGTGTTGGGGCCGGGGGTGGACAGGGCGATGAGTACATCCGCGCCGTTCATGGCGTCTTCCATCGCGGCGATTCTTCCGGGGTTGGTCCTTTCGCACAGTTCCCACTTCCGGTAGTTCCGCCTATCGTTTTTGATGTCCTCACGGCCTGAGTGGAGGCTGCCTTTGGTGTCAAAGACAACCATTTTAGCGGGATCGCCGCCGTCGGCCAGGATGAGCCGGGCAATGGTGGTGTTGGAAGCGCCGGCGCCCAGAAGCACGATCCGGGCGTCGCCTATCTTCTTGCCCGCCAGTTTCAGGGCGTTGATGAGGCCCGCCAGGGTAACGCAGGCGGTTCCCTGGGCGTCGTCATGCCAGACGGGAATGTCGCAGGCTTCCCTCAGTTCATCCAGCACCTTGAAACAGTTGGGCTGACTGATGTCCTCCAGGTTCACCGCGCCGAAAGAGTGCTGGGCCATCTTCACAAAATCAATGAGCTTGCCGGGATCGTTCTTCCCGTCCGGGCCTTTGGAATCCACGCAGAGGGCAACCGCGTCAACCCCGCCCAGATACTTCATGATCATGGCCTTGCCTTCCATGACGCCCAGGCCGCCGGGAGGCGTACAGTCGCCGTCCCCCAGAACACGGGTGGAGTCGGATACCACCGCTACCGTGTTGCCCCGGTTGGAGAGGGCAAAGGAAGCGTCGTTGTCGTCCCGGATAGCGGTGGAAATCCGGGACACTCCCGGCGTATACCACACGTTAAACCAGGAGAGGCCGTAGAGACCGCATTTGGGTACGGTCTGCATCTTGCCGCCGTAGAAGGCGTGGGCCCGTGCGGAAAGGTTCTTCAAGAACACGGTCTTGGCCTGAGCCTTTTGGTCTTCGGAAAAATCAGCGGGAAAAAGCCCGTCCAAATTTTTTAATGTAGGATCGATTTGCATGGTCTTACCTCTTCCATTTTCCCAGGCCCAGGTACGCGTTGGTTTCCGCCGTGGCGCTCTTTGAATCGTTCTGCATCTTCATAGCCGCCCTGACGCCGTCCATGGTTTCGGGAATGGTTACCGATTCCTGGGGTATGTTGATAGCGTACATGATAGTGTCGCCGCTTTCAACGATACTGTCCTCCCACAGGCCGATTTCGTACATATCGCCCCGTGGATTTCCCAGATCACGGGCGTACCGGAAGAACGAGGCGTTGCCGAGAAAGCCGTCTTCCAGGCGTACTAGCCGGATCCGGTCGTGAGTCTTGAAGGCTTCCAGGGCCATGCCGCAGGTGATCTTTTTCCCGTTTTTGCCGTGGGCGACGACGGTGATAATATGCCCGTGGGTAACCGGGGTATGCACGAGAATACCCGTCGCTTCCACATGGGGCATGATGGTCATCAGGTCCACGGCCTGGTGGGAAGGCGCCTTGTCCATTTGCAGGGCGTTGGTGAGGCCCCGGTGATAATCGCCGGGATCGGCTACCCGGCGTATGATGGTGATGGCCACCCGGTCAACCCCGTAGGCCCGGTCCAGGCAGTCCACCGACCGGATAAGCCCGGTGGTGTTACAGCTGGTAAGTTTGAGGTAACTCGCGCCCAGCCCCTTTTCGTAGTTGGCGTATCCGTGGAAGAAGACATCCGCCACGGAATTCTTTTCGCCTCCCTGGAAGATAGCCTTGACCCCGGCCTTTTCGTAGAGTTCCTTGTTCTTTGCCCCGACGCCGCCGGGGGAAGAATCCAGCATGATGTCTACCTTCCCGATAAGGTCCTGAAAGCTGCCTTTATAGGGAATTCCCGCAGCGTCGAACCGCGACGTGTCCGCCCCTTCCACCAGGTAGAGATCGTAGGGCATCCCCTTTTCCTTGAGCGCCCGGATCGAAAGGGTAGGGGCAAGGTCCGCTATTCCCACCAGTTCCATGTCCTTCTGCAAGGCCACGCCGTCCGCCAGGCGCTGGCCGATTACTCCGTAACCCGCTACTCCGACTTTTACCATGTTTGTTTCTCCTCTTCTTCTTATTATTTCTGGATTTTCCGTTGAATTTTTGATCCATGCCGCAGGGCTTTAACCACCGGCAGTTCTTCCCCGGTGAGGAAACGAATCAAGGCGCCCCCGCCGGTGCAGATATAATTGATAGCCGCTGTTTTGCCGTACTTCTTGGTGGCGGTAATGCTGTCGCCGCCACCTATCACCGTATACGCGGGGGTATCCCCCAGGGCGTCCCATACCATCCGGGTCCCCTGCTCCGTGGGGGCCTCCTCGAAAACCCCCATGGGGCCGTTGACGAAAACCGTTTTGGCGGAACGGATAACCTTTTGGTACCGCTCCGCAGCGGCAGCGCTTATGTCAAGGATCATGACGTCCGCCGGGAGCCGCCCCTGGGGATACTCGACCCGTTTACCGTCAATGACAGCGGCAAAACCTTCGGGCATGACAATTTTGTCCCGGTACTTTGCTACGAGTTCTTTGGCGGTTTCCACCAGGCCCCCATAGCCTTCCTTTATGATGAAGGCCCGGGCCAGTTCCCCAATATCATTTCCATCGGCCCACAGGAGCACTTCTCCTACCAGCCCCCCGGTAAGCACCGTATCCGCCACGCCGCCGCCTAGGACAGCGCTCATCATCAGGAAGGCGTCGCTGATCTTCGCCCCTCCCAGGACAAAGACGCAGGGCCGCTCTGGCTTCTCCATAAGCGCGGAGATGACGCAGAACTCCTCCTCAAAAAGGCGGCCCATGGCGCTGGGCAAAAGCTGCTCGAACCCGCACAGGGAAGGCTGATCCCGGTGGGCTGCGGCAAAGGCGTCGCACACGTAGAGGTCCGCAAGAGGGGCGAGCTTGCGCACCAGGAGGGTCTTGGCCTGCTCCTCATGGGAAAGCAGGAGCTTGGTTTCAAACAGGGTCTGCTCTTCCGACACAAACCGGACGTTATCCAGGAGGAGGAGCTCCCCGGCCTTGAGGGATTTGATGGCTTCCCGGGCTGCGGGGCCGCAGACATCGTCGATGAAGCGGACCTCCTTGCCCAGGAGTTTTGACAGCACCTTGGCGTGGGGTTCGGTGGTATAAAAGTTCTTGTATTCGATGTCGCTCCCCTGGTGGGCGAGGAGTACCAGCTTCGCCCCCGTTTCGCTCAATTCCTTGAGGGTGGGGATACACGCCTTGATGCGGGTGGTGTCTTTCAGGGTTCCGGTCGCCCGGGCTACGGGCTGGTTAATATCAATTCGGCAGAGGACGGTCTTGTCCTTCACCTCCAGATCATCCAGCGTATTGATGCCGAATCTCATGCGGTTCCTCCCTTACACGCCGGCCTTGTTCCGGATGTAGGCGCGGGCTTTCAGGGCATATTCCAGGGGATTGGCTTTGGCCGGGTCCTGCTCCGCTTCCACTACCCACCAGCCCTGGTACCCGCTTTTTTTCAGGGTGTCGAAGACCGGTACAAAATCTATGTTCCCGTCCCCGGGAACGGTAAAGACCCCGGCCTTAACCGCCTGGAGGAAGGACCACTTTTCGGCCTTCGCCTTTTCCCGCATGGGGGCCCGCATATCCTTGAGGTGGACGTGGCCGATACGGCCTATCCACTTGTTCAGTACCGCCAGGTGATCCTCCCCGGAGAATACCAGATGCCCCGTGTCGTACAGGAGGCCGAGCAGGGCGGGATCGGTGTTTTCCATGAGCCGGTCGATTTCCGCAACGGTCTGCACACCGGTTCCCATGTGGTGGTGATAGGTGAGCTTCATCCCTTTTTCAGCGGCCTTCTTCCCCAGCTTATTGAGGCCGTCGCAGAGCCGCTTCCATTCTTCGTCTGAAAAAACCGGCTTGGCGTCGAAGACGGGGGAGGCCAGCCCCTGAATAGAATGGCCCTGTTCCGCCGCGCCTATGATCCGGGCGCCCGCCTCATAGAGGAAGTCCCGGTGCTTGATGAACGCCGCTTCCACCTCTTCGTAGGGCTGGGTGGTCAGGAAGGCGCTGAACCAGGCGTTGCATATCGTGAGGCCCCGGAGCTTTAGGGCCTTATTGAGGACCGCCGTATCCTTGGGGTACTTGTTTCCCACCTCGCTTCCGGTGAATCCCGCCAGAGCCATTTCGCTGACACATTGTTCAAAGGGAATCTCTCCCCCCAGCTCCGGGAGGTCGTCGTTGGTCCACCCTATAGGGGCAATCGCCAGTTGTATATCCTTCATTATTTTCCTCCTTAAATCTCAATTCTTCCTGCCGCGCGGAACCTGTATTGCCCCAGGTTCTCTAAAACTTCCGCGCCTTGGCGGTTTCTTCCACCATGGATTGAGCCGCTTTCTCGACATCGGGGTTCTTCGACACTTGGGCCGTGCCGACCCGCCACCAGTTTTCATATCCCCCGGTCATGGTTTTCGCGCCTACTTTGACGTCGATGACCACCGGTTTCGTGGAGGCTAGGGCTTCCTTCACTGCGGCGGTCAGTTCCTCCGGGGTCCGGGCCCGCAGGCCCAGAGCGCCCCAGCTTTCGCCGTTCTTGGCGTAGTCAACCTGCACGGAAGCTCCCGCCAGGAGGCCGGATTGTTCGTCCCTGGCCTTCCACTCGTTGCCGAAGTGGGTTATGCCCTGACTGTTCTGTAAGTTGTCTATGCAGTGGAAACCTGCATTGTCCAGAACCACCACAATGATCTTCTTTCCTTCCTGAACCGCCGTCAGCAGTTC
>JAITLF010000142.1 GCA_031278025.1 Treponema sp. | reverse complement strand
CGCGAAAAGTACCGGTTTATCCGGTTTACCGCAGGAACAAAACGGCCCGCTGTGCCGGACCTTTTGGGAAACATTTTTGAGGAACTGCGGAATCCCGGCGCGGGATCCCGCTATCTCATCCTGGGTTATACCGAACGGCTCCTCAACCTGCTGCCCGTTGAATATGATTTTCAAATTATAAAAAGTAGCAGTGATAACGAGAGAAAACTCATCTTTAACGAGGTCGAAGATTATATGCGCCGCCATTACCGCCTGATATCCGCCGAAAAACTAAGCGCGGCCTTTGGTTATAACAACGACTACTTCAACCGGCTCATCAAATCCCACACGGGCATGACCTATCTGGCGTTTCTGCATCATATCAGGCTTGAAACGGCATCCCATCTTCTGCGGACGACCAAACTCCCGGTGGAACAGATTGCCGGAGAAGTGGGCTACCACAACGTTTCCTATTTCTACCGTATCTTCATGGAAAAATACGGCACAACCCCCCACCAATTCAGGACCGCATTTTAAGAAGTCGGAACAGGTTAATCATGTGTTTTGCTTTCGCTGAAATGATGATTGCCGCCTCACACAAGCAGTGTTACTCTTCTGATTCATAAAATTCACAGGAGTGCCGGAATGAAAAAAATGACCTTTGCCCTTTGCTTCGGAAACCGGGGCTTTATGCCCGGGGAACTTATCACCGGAGCGCGAAAGGACATGACCGAAGCCCTGACCGGGGCCGGCTATGAGTATCTCATCATGGACGAAGGGGCCACCCGCTACGGCGCGGTGGAGACCAGGGCCGAAGGCCGGTTCTATGCCGATTGGCTCAAAGATCACCGGGGCCAATACGATGGGGTCATTTTTTCCATGCCCATCTTCGTAGACGAGAACGGCGCGGTCGAAGCCCTCCGGGACGCGGGAGTTCCTATTTTGATGCAGGCCTATCCCGATGAAATTGGCAAACTGGATTTTCGGTATCGCCGGGACGCGTACTGCGGCAAATTCAGCGTTACCGACGTGTTCTCCCAATACAAAGTGCCCTTTACGGTACTCAAGCCCCATGTGGTACACCCTTTGCGCCAAACTTTCGCGGAAAACCTCAAGGATTTTGCGGCAATATGCCGGATTGTAAACGGTATGAAGCGTTTCACTATCGGCAGTATCGGAGCCCGTACCACCGCCTTTAAAACGGTACGTTTCGATGAGGTAGCCCTGCAAAAATACGGTATCACTGTAGAATCCTTTGACCTATCGGAGTTGATCTACAAAGTACAGAATATGAAGGACGACGAAAATACCATAGCCCGAATAGAACGCTTGGGCCGGTATACCGATTGCAGTACGGTACCCGAACAAAACATGAATACCCTGGCAAAGATCAGCCTGGTCATTGACGAATACATCAGGGATTATTCCCTGGACGCACTTACCCTGCGCTGCTGGAACGAAATGGAAACAATCCTCCGGGTGTGTCCCTGCGTACTCCTCAGCGAGTTAAACGACCGGGGCATGGCGGCCTCCTGCGAGATCGATCTCTGTTCCGCGATTACTATGCGGGCCATGCAGTTAGCCTCCGGGCAGCCGGCGGCGGTGCTGGACTGGAACAACAACTACGGGGACGATGAGAACAAGGTGATCCTCTTTCACTGCGGCCCAGTGGCGCAAAGCCTGATGACCGGCAGGGGGACCGTTACGGAACACAAGATGTTCGCCAAGGGCGATCCCGGCTCGGGCTGGGGCAGCAACGAGGGGCGCATCAAGCCCTTCCCCATGACCTTTTCCAACTGCCGCACCGAAGACGGCAGGCTCATCGTGTATGTGGATGAAGGAGAATTCACGGAGGACCCTATCGAGGAGGGCTTTTTCGGATGCGGCGGGGTGGCGGAAATCCCGGACTTGCAAAATAAGCTGATCCGGTTGGCCCGGGGAGGTTTCAAACACCACACCAGCACCGGCGTGGGCAGGATGAAGACCGTACTGGAAGAAGCCTTCATCACCTACCTGCATTACGACATAGTGGATATTGGAGGCGGAAGATGAGCATACAGGAAATAGTGCTTTCGGCGCGGGCCGGGGGCTGGGCGGTTCCGGCCTTCAACATTCCCTACCTCCCCATGGTTGAGCCCGTAGCCAGGGCTATAGCGGACGAAAAGGCGCCGGGGATCATCCATGTGGCCCGGGTGGAGTGGATCAAATTTCAGTCCGAAAGCCTTGAGGCGGTGGCAAAGGAGTACCGCAGGCATGAGAAGCCGGGATTGACCTACCTGGGCCTGGACCATATACCGGTGATCGACGAGGATCAAAAGACGGTAGACTACCTGCCCATTATTCAGCGGGCCCTTGACGCGGGTTATGAATCGGTGATGATCGACGGGTCCCGGCTTGACCTGGAAAGCAATATTGCGGCCACAAAAAAAGCCGCCCTCCTGGTACATCAATCCGGTGTCGCCTGTGAGGGGGAAATCGGCGCGGTACTGGGGCACGAAAGCGGCCCCCTGAAACCCTACGAGGAGATTTTCGCCGCCAGACTGGGGTTTACGAAGATCGACGAAGCGGCCCGCTTTGCCGCTGAATCCGGCTGCGACTGGATGTCCGTGGCCGCCGGAAACATCCACGGCGCGGTGGCGGAAGCAACCCGGCATCAAAAAAAACCGGCGGCCCGACTGGACGCGGCCCATATTGCCGCCCTTTCCCAGGCAGGGTGCATTCCCCTGGTATTACACGGCGGCAGCGGCATCCCCCAGGACTATATCCGCCAGGGTATCGCGGCGGGTATCGCCAAAATCAATGTGGCTACCGAAATCCGCCAGGTCTATGAACAGGAGATAGCAGTATCCGGCGCGGTAGACAAAGCACAGGAAGCGGTCTACCGGCGAACCCGGGAGAGCCTTGCGGTCATAACAAAGGGAAGAGGCGGATGATGAAGTTTTGCGGCATTGATGTAGGGACCTCCGGGGTCAAGGCAATGGTCTTTGACGAGAAGGGGATGCCTCTGGGTGAATCCCACCGACCTTACGCTATGCAGGTTGCACCCGACGGGACCCGGCTTCTGCGGGCCCTGGAACTCTGGAATCAAACCAAAACGGTATTTGCCGAGGCCGCCCGGAAAGCTGGCGGCGATATTGATGCGGTGTGCGCGGATTCATTTGGCGAGTCCTTTGTCGCTTTGAACAAGAATGACGACATCATCTGCGATCCCATGATCTTCACCGACCGCTGGGGGGAAGCCGAATACCGGGAGGCGGAAGGGAAAACCAGCGCCGAAGAAATAGCCGGCCTCTGCGGCCTCCCCCTCTCGCCCAGCTACAGCCTGTCCAAAATACTCTACCTCAGGGAAAAACGCCCTGAAATATACGAAAAAACAACCAGGATACTGTTGATCCAGGACTTCATCGGTTTTATGCTTTCAGGCCAGACCGCCGCCGATTATTCTACCGCATCCCGAACCATGTTTTTCAATGTCCGTGAATGTATCTGGAGCAATACCCTTATGGAAAAATTCGGCCTTAACCCGCGGCATTATTCCCCGCCGGTTCCTATGGGTACGATCATCGGAACATTGCGTAAGAGCCTTGCCGGGGAGTTGGGACTAAACGATGGTATAAAGGTGGTGGCGGGCGGCCACGATCAGCCGGTAAGCACTATCGGCGCTGGACTGCGTAAAGGTTCCGCCGTCAATTCCATGGGGACCGCCGAATGTATTACCCCCGTCATCGGCGCCATGCTGCCGGGAGGGTTCATTGTGGAACACGGCATCCCCGCAGAACCCCTGTGGGAAAAGGGAAAGTTCTGCTGTCTTTTGTACAACAACAGCTCCTGCCTCCTGGTTGACTGGTTCCTCAAGACCGTTACCGATGAAAAACCATTACCCTATACGCGCTTCGACAGTAATATCCCATCAGAACCCACGGGGATCATGGTACAGCCCTACCTTATGGGAAGCGGCACCCCCTACATGGACAGTAACGCCAGGCTCGCCATAGCCGGCGTTGATTATGGAACCACAAAGTACGATATATATCGCGCCATACTGGAAGGACTCTGTTTGGATCAGCGACTTAACCTGGAAATACTTTCCCAAGAACATATTACAGTGGAAAATATCATTGTTGTGGGCGGCGGGAGCAGAAGCCGCGCATGGCTCAGAATCAAGGCAGATATTTTACAGATGCCGGTAAGTATTCCCATGGTCAGGGAAGCGGGCGCTTTGGGCTGCGCCGTTCTCTGTACAACGGCGTCCGGCGTTTACGGCACGGTTGAGGAAACGGCCCGGGCCATGAGCCGCATACAGGAAACCATCGAGCCGAATCAAGGGCATAGATCTTTTTACGATGAAAAATTTGAACTCTACCGAAAACTCCACCATCATGTACAAGAGGAAAGTGGTTTTGCAATTCGGCGATAAACGGTAACTTTATCAATTTTTCCTAAAAATTGCACGTTTCTCGTATATAAATTCAGTCTTGCCAGCCTTAACCTGTACCTATGGAAAACAAAACCGGGGTATAGGCCCGAACATTAACCCTGCTGTATGAAATGTACCTGCGCTGTATGCGGGAATTCCCGAAATACACAAGGGAAATCGCGTCTGATTTAGTGGCGTGCCGTTTCAAGATTGTTGTGCCCACGCTGAACTTGCCGTTTTGAAGGGGAGCATATAAGGTGGTATATAAACAAGTCCAGGAGGGAACATGGACAAGAGGAAGCGGTATACCGCCGGGGAAAAGATCAAGATACTCAGAGAGGTATTGGAAGACGGACAAGGTATCAGCATGGTAGCCGAGAAGCACGGACTTTCCCCGAATAATATATTCAAGTGGCGGAAGCAGCTTTTTGAAAGCGGGGTTCGTTTGTTTGAAATCAAGCGGGATGACATTTCCGAAAGAGCCGAAG
>JAITLF010000311.1 GCA_031278025.1 Treponema sp. | reverse complement strand
GGAGACCTGCATATCAGTCATGTCCGGCTAGTCAAAGAGCAGTACCTCGTAGCAAACGAAGCCAAGCCCGAGGCAGATGTTACCTGCGACACTGAAACCTTTGGAGCTATCGGACGGGTTCGGGCGATGGTACGGGAGATCGGGTAAATTTCGCACCTTGACTCAAAAGTCGTTTCGCACCTTTGGGGCTTTTCCGGGTTTCATGTTTGCTTACTTGCAAGTAAACATTCAGCTAAGTCTATACAGGATAAAGAGTTAAAGCCCTTTGAAGGGTCTTGAAGGGTATGACCAAAACTCTCGATTTTCTCGCGTTTTTTCGCATGCTATTTTTGGAATTTTCGGCGGCCTTTTTCTCTCTAATTCTTTACAGTATATAGACTTACGGCATCGCGGAGGCTTCCCGTGCAATTCCTGTTTTCCATGCCCCCCCACACATAGAGTCGGAAGGGATTTTGACGTCAGAGTTCCTGCAGACGAGCCTGAGGCGGCGATTATTTCGCACAAAGAGGGCCGGTGCGTGTACATAGCCGGACGGAACATGGTCATAGGTCCGATGGGAAAAATGCGGTATCCGGGATTTTATAAGAAAGCCGCCAAGCAGGGGGTTTTTTACAACCGGGAAGCCTGTAAGTGCTGCGTTTGCACATGCACGAAGGAAGAACGTGGGGTCGCCGCCACCAAGTCCCCATGGCCGAGGAGGATTTTTCAAAATCCTATAATGAAGCCGGATTGTCGGTCAAACAAATACGGATTAAGGGGGATGGGGGGAAAATCAAGCAATTACGGAAGAGTATCGTTGAACATCCGTTTGGAACGATAAAACGCGGTATGGACGCGGGGTATTGTTTAACCAAAGGATTACGGAATGTGGCGTGGAAATTTTCCCTAACCTTTCTTGCCTACACCATAAAATGGGTAATCAATATACTGGGCTACAAAAGACTGATAGAATGTCTGGCTGGATAGTTGTTCTCCGTCGCTCCTTGCTTACTGGAAAATCTTACCTGCTTGCTCTCCTACTCTTAGCTCCTTAATGACTTAAAAGACAGAGTCTTTACACGGTCTGGCCCTCCAGCGGGGTGCGGGGCAGAGCCCTGCGGGGAGTGCGGGTGGACTCCGGCGGGCCGCCGCTCAAGTTTGGCATAATTCCAGGAAACCGCTCTTTTTGGAGTGGTGATGCAGAAAGTATGATGAGGAAAGCAATGTGGCGGAAGGTGCCTGTACGACTTGCAAAGGCTTCCGGAACTTGTTACGGCGCCCGCCCGGTTATCATAGTCGGCAGCGTTCGTCTGGTAGTATGTTTAGTTTACGAGTATTGAGGGTCTCTCTTAAGAAAACATACATACGGAGGAAGTCATGAGTTCCGGTTTAGCGGTGAATGCAGCGAATTTTGAGCAGGAAGTATTGAAGTCGCCTATCCCTGTTCTGGTTGATTTTTGGGCGGAATGGTGCCGGCCATGCAAAATGGTCGGTCCGTTATTAGACCAGCTTGCGGAAGAGTATTCCGGCCAAGTCAAAATATGCACGGTCAATGTTGATGAAGCAGGCGATTTGGCGGACAGCCACAACGTTGTCTCTATCCCCACGATGGTAGTCTACCAAGACGGCAGGGTTGTCCGTACGCAGGTAGGCGCCGTGCCTAAGGCTCGGATAGCGGCCCTGTTCAGCGATTTGCTTCGCGCGGATTGAGGGGGAAGCCGCAGAGGGCCGCACCCCGGACCCCCGCAGGGGCCGCAGATTTGGAACAACCCTTTACTCCGCCGGTATGTATCGTTTGGGTGTGTTCGGTTTCCCGGGGCTGGAGCCGCTTGTGGCGGCAATGTACCAGTCTGAGGCGCGGTTCCTGTCAGCGATGGTTTCGTCTCGGCAGATGGAACGGGTAACGGTCGTGTTCCGGCTGGGAACGGCGTCGGCAGGACCGGGGAAGCCGCCGTCAGGCGCGGTCCAGGCGCCGGCTTCCCCCAGGAGTTCCGCCGCTTGGGCCATCTTTTCATCCTGCCACCCGGAGCCGTCGGGAGACTCGCTGAAGATAACGGCGTCGATGATACGGTCGTCCTGATCGGTGAAGAAAACAGCCCCGGCTTTTTTGGAGAGATGTTTTTTGGATTCGGGTATCCAAAAGTCCCAGGCATCCGGTTGGGCTTCAGTTTCCTTGGTGTAGGCGTTGGCCCCCGGATCGCCGCCGGTTTCGTTGGCCACCGAAGGGTCCAGGGTCCGCAGGTGTACCACCACGTATTCGCCGGCGTTCACGGCGATTGGGAGAAACTCGAAAAAGGGCGTGTCCAGGCCGCTTGCGGCGATGAACATGCGCAAAGCCCCCAGGTTTCCGGCGCTTAACATCTTGAGTTCCACGAATTCCACCCGGGGCTTGGTGTATTCGGTACGGACCTCGGTGATGATAAACGAAGGGAAGTTTTCATTCCGGCTTCTAAAGGGAACCAGGACGTTCAAGGTGTTTCCGTCCGCATCCTCAACCAGAATGTCCGCTACGATCCGTTCACCGCCGGGCGGCGGATCTCGCAGCGTAACCATGACGATGTCCCCATCCGTGATCTCGCCGATCTCTTGGGGGGGATCGAAGATCAGGGACGATACCGTTACGGGCAGGGAAAACTGAAAAACGATCTCCCCTGGGGAAACCGCTTTGCAGCTAATAAAAACCGGCGACTCCGCGCTGATATTCAGGATTTTCTGTAGGGCCGATTCGGTCGAACAGGAGCAGGCGGAATTGATAAGCGCCGGCAGGGCGGCGGCGCATAAGAGAAACCACCGTTTGTTTTTCATACTAACCTCCATATAACTTCCATAACCTCCTTATAACCTCCATAGTATGTATGGTTCGTTTCTGTACGGTGCTTCTGTTTTTTGGGAAGAATTTTGATATAATTCGAGAATTATGGATGAAATTTCGATAAAGCGGCTGATCCTTGCCGCTCCGCTTGTTTACCGGAAGGATGACGCGCTGTGTTTCCCGGCGTACGGCGCGGTCCGGGGAGAGGTCTTATTCCGCATGGTCCTTGACCCTGTCCAGAGCCGCAGCATAGAGCCGGACCGGACAGCCTTTCCGGGCCGCCTTGTGGCAGCCGGATACGCCGCAGCGCCAGAGAAAGAAGGGGCAGGGCGGCTTGAACTGCCTGCGAGGGCCTACTTCTTTGCCCAGGTTCGGGAATCGCCGAGCAGGGAAACGATAGATACGGAAACGTTGATTGATATGATGATTAAGGTGCAGAAAGAGGGACTTTGGGAGAGAGCCTCTCTCGATGCGTGTCTTTATATCAGACGCCTTTTTGAAGACGGACGCGCGGTTACCCAGATTTTTCGGCCCCTATCGGAAAAGATGGGTATATAAAAGACGCTCCCCCGCCCCAGCGTGGGGGGTAAAGCGCCTTATTCTTGTTAGAATTTTAGGGTTTCCACCATGTAGCGGATATCCCGGCCCTCGGTATCGCTTTGCTTTCGCATCTCCACCACGAAGATGACGGCGTCGTTCCCCGGAGAGACGAGGACCTTGCTGATATGGTAAGACGAGATGAGTGGCCGCTTTACCCGTGGATTCCCCACGGTGTAATTTTTTTTCGAGCCGTCCCGTGCTGTTCGTTCCATAGTGATGTAAAATGAAGACACGAGGGAAGTGCCTGAGCCTTCATTTGTGGGAATCAGGGATGCCGTGTAGGAAACGTTTTGTTCAAAATCCCGAAATTCGATGAATCCTCCGCCGGCAACCGACTCATTGTCGTCCGCCGAGATGTAGAGGACTTGCCCCTGATGGAGGAAGTTAATTCCGTACCGCTCCGTTAAAGCGGCGTTTCGACTTATGAGCCGGTATAAGGCTCCCGACCCGTCCTGGCCTGCCGTTACGGGGGTGTCGTGGGTATAGGAAATTCGACCCCCGGAAACAAAATTATTCTTAGGGACATCCACCAGATAGAGATCCGCCCAGGGGCGAAGCGTTTTTGCCTGAATGCCGTATTGACCGAATAGATAGGTCTTTCCGTCGGAAGAAAACCCAAGGTCCACGAATGTCGCCGTATCCCCCGCCCAAAGGCCGGCAGCACACACGGCAACCATTACTATGATACCAAAATACCTTTTTTCAAACATTGGAAGCACCTCCTTATTATTATCGGAATTATTGAACACGTCTTAAGGGTCTGTTGCACATAACGAGGCTTCTCCCTGCTCCCCGCTGGGGCGCCGCCCCCGGACCCCTGCTAGAGGACCAGGGGCCCCAGACTGTGTCAAAAGTATAAAAACAACGACATCAAAATACTAAAATACCCACATGGGGTAAGTATGTATTACTGCCGGAAAGCGTGGAAGATTATGTTGACGACAACAATCCCGTGCGAGTGATTGAGGTACATATCAACGGCCCTGATTTGACCGCGTTGGGGTTTCCCGTTCGCAGCCCCATGCGACAGGACGGCCCATGTACGACCCCAAAAATTTGTTAAATATGAACCGCGTCCGTTCATCCCGGCGGCTGGAGACGGAAACGAAGCGGAATGCTGAAACCAAGTGTTTCGGAATTTTGCGGGGCTATGCGAGAAGCTTGCGCTATACGGGAAGGAACTGATAGCGATAGACGGGAGCAAGTTCAAAACGATGAACAGCAAGGAGCGCAATTTCACCAGGGGGAAGCTGCGGGACCGGATAGACCTACTTGAGGCATAAATAGAGGCGTATCCGCGGGAGATGGAGGACACCGATGGGAAAAACGCGGTATCCGGGATTCTATAAGAAAGCCGTCAAGCATAAGGAAGAACGTGGTCGCCGCCACCAAGTCCCTATGGCCGAGGAGAATTTTCCCTAACCTTTCTTGCTTACAACATAAAGCGGGTAATCAATATACAGGGGTGCAAGCGGCTGATAGGATGCCTGGCCGGGTAGTTGTTCTCCGCCGCTCCTTGCTTACGGGAAAATCATACCTGCTTGCTCTCCTACTCTTAGCTCCTTAATGACTTGAAAGACAGAGTTTTGACACGCTCTGCCCCCTACGCCCGCACCCGGTCGGTGTTGGTAATCACGGGATTTTCAACGGCCTTTTGGCGCCCGCTGTCCAAAAAATTTCGTAATGTAGGCTAAAAAATGGGTATTATATAACGTAAGGCTGTTCCATCGAACCGGCGGTCCGGTGGAACAGGCTCAGTTAAACGTACAATACCTTATCAAAGCAATTTGCGAATTCGCTATTCAATCAATGAGAGAGGAGCTTGTTTCAATGATTAAAAAGACAATGGCGGTCTTATTCCTAGCCATGTGCGCCGTTTCCGGGCCGTGGGCTCAGAGCGTGCCGGATATTCTTAACGGGTCCGATACGATGCCGGACCTCTTTTCCCCGGTTTTTGCGGGAGGCGGGGCCTTTTCCACCTCCCGTGGGGGCGCTTCGGCAAGCGCCATAAACCCCGCCGCAGGGGGGGAATCCCAGCGTATCGTTTTCGAGGCGGGATATATGGCCATTCCCGGGTTCAAAGAAAAGGGATTTGGCAATGCCGCCAATGTGGGGGCCCTTTTCCCGACCCGCTTCGCTGTCTTTGGCGGTTCCTTCAATTTTCTGAGCAACCCTTTTCCGGAATCGGAGGGCGCCCGGTTTCTTCACAATGCCGGCGGGGTATCCCCAGGGGGTACCCTGCCGGTAAAGCTGAATGCCGGCGGGAATTTGAACGCGGCAAAGGAGCTGTTTCCCGGCATGGATATTGGGGTGGGGCTCAATTTCGGCGTTGGGAATCCTGGGGAAAATTGGACCCTTTCCGGAGACCTGGGGTTCCGGTACAACCTGGGGATCCTGGGGCCGTTTGAGAATTTTACGGTGGCCGCTGCGGTGAAGGGGCTGGGAAAAAATGTCATTCCCTCGGCCTTTACGCCGGTGGTTGGGGTTGCCGCGGATTTGCTTCAGGTACGGAGTTCCGGCGGGGGTGCGGACCCCTTAAAAGTAACGGGACGCCTGGATGCGGGCGCTCCGGGGTTCCGCAACCTTACCGGAAAAATCGGGGTTTCCCTGCTCCTGGCGGAGTTGGTGTATGTTTCCACCGCCTGGGGCTTCAATCTGGCTGAACTCAACCGGGGGATTCCTCCTCTTCTGCCCTCGGTCGGCGTGGGGATCACGGCTGCCCTTAAAAGCGGCGGCGGGCGTCTCATAGGCGGGCGGCTTCCTTCGGACGGCGATTTGACGGCATCCGCGGCGTTTAAGCCCCTGTATGACGGTTCCGCCGCCCTCGGCGCGGGAGTTGCCTGGAGCGTGGGGGTTACGGACAAGAACGCGCCGGTCATCAGCGTGGATTATCCCGAACCCCGGTGGATTTCCCCGAACAACGACGGCCGCTCGGATCAGATGGAAATTCCCGTCAGTATCACCGATCAGCGCTACGTTGCCGGCTGGACCCTGGAGATCCGTAGCGAGGCGGGAGAAGTCGTCCGAACCTACCGGAACAAGGAGACGAGGCCGGAAACCCAGGGGGTCAGGAACATCGTTGCCCGGCTTACCGCCGTCAAGTCCGGGGTGGAAATTCCCGAAGTCCTCCGCTGGGACGGCATCTTTGATTCCGGGGAACTCGCGCCCGACGGCAGCTATTTCTTCTTCCTGAGCGCGGTTGACGACAACGGCAATTCCGGAAAAACCAGGGACTACGGGGTTGTGGTGGATACGACGCCCCCGGAAGTCGAAATTGCCGCAATGACCGAAAATGAGCGTATATTCTCCCCCGATGGGGACGGGAATAAAGACGGCATCGAAATCAGCCAGTCGGGTTCCAGGGAAGATCTTTGGGACGCCGGAATCTACACCGCGCGGGGAGACCGGGTAAAGACGTTTACCCGCGGCAATACCGAGCCTGAGCCTGTCATGTGGGACGGTACGGATGACGCGGGGGGTATCGTGCCTGACGGGGTTTATGAATACCGGATCAGCGCTGCCGATAGGGCGGGGAATACCGGAAGCGCCGTTCTTACCAGCATCGTGATCAACACCATACAGCCTGTGGTAAGCCTTCAGATAGGGGATGCGTACTTTTCCCCCAATGGGGACGGGATAAAAGACACCCTCACCCTTAATCCGGGAATTCCGGTTAAAGAAAGCATCGCCGGGTGGGAACTCCTGATTTGGGGCGCCCAAACCGCTTCCCGCAGAACCATCTCCGGCGTAGCGGGCGCGCCGCCTGAGCGTCTTGATTTTGACGGTAAGGGCGACTGGGGCATCCTGCTTCCCGAAGGGGCCTACCAGGGCAAACTTTCGGTGAAATACCGGAACGGCTATAGTGCCGAAGCCGTCTCCCCCTCGTTCATTCTGGACATTACCCCGCCCAGTGCGGCGCTCCGCTCGGAATACCGCGCCTTCTCCCCGAATAACGACGGAAACCAGGACGAGATGCCCTTCATCCAGGAGGGCAGCGTTGAAACCGCCTGGACCGGCGAAGTCCGCGGGGCGGCGGAGCCGGATTCCCCCCAGCCGGTACGGACCTTCCGCATGACCGGCGCGCCGGCTCCCCGCATCATCTGGGACGGCCATACCGATTCGGGGGCCCTTGCCCCGGACGGGGAGTACGCCTACCGGCTTTCCGCCGCGGATATGGCGGGGAATTCCGGACGGTCCAACGAGGCGCGGTTCACCCTTAGTACCGCAGATACCCCGGTACTCCTCTCCACGGACAGGAGGGCCTTCTCGCCCACTGGCGCGGGAGCCAAAAACACCCTCTCCATCATCCCCCAGCTTCAGGTACGGGAGGGCGTTGCGTCCTGGAAAACCGCCATCCTGAACGCGGAGGGCAGCGCGGTGCGGACCTTTGAAGGGGTAACCGCCCTCCCCGCCAATTTTGCCTGGGACGGAAGGACCGCCGGCGGACAGGTTGTTCCGGACGGAACCTACACCGCCACGATCGAGGTGCGGTACTCCATGGGAAACCAGCCCACCGCGGTTTCCCGGCCCTTCATCGTGGATACCGCCCCTCCCAACGCGGGCATTTCCACGCCCTTTAGCATCTTCTCTCCCAACGGGGATGGGCGGCAGGACGCGCTCCCCATCAGGGTAATTGCCGAAGGAAACGACGACTGGGAACTGTCCATCGCCAATTCCGGCGGCCAGGCCATACGGTCCTGGAAGTGGACGGGCGCGGCTTCGGACATTTCCTGGGACGGTACGGACGAAGCGGGGAACCAGGTTCCCGCCGGCTCCTACCGCATTACCCTTAATTCCACCGACGAGGCGGGGAACAGCTTCCGCAAAACCCTCGATGCCCTTACGGTGGACCCCAGGGTTCCCCGTGTCTTCCTGACCTCATCGGCTTCCGGCATCGCTCCCCTTCCCGGCGCCAACCAGAACGTCCGCCTGGGGATCATCCTCTCCATTCCGGAAGGAATAGCGTCCTGGAAACTCGATCTTGCGGATCCTTCGGGCCGCACCGTCCGCTCCTTCCCCGACACCCCGGCAGCCGTCCCGCCGGACACCATCATCTGGAACGGCCTGGACTCAGGCGGCGCCATTCGGGAAGGCCGGTACACCCCCACCCTTACGGTTGCCTACACCAAAGGGGACGTGGTTACCGTTCAGACAACGCCTGTTACCGTGGATGTTTCCGGTCCCGAACTGAGCTTTACGTCCGCCCCGGATTTCTTTAGCCCCGACAACGACGGGGTAGATGATGATCTCGTTATGCGCCTTACGGCCAATGACGCATCGCCCCTGGCGAACTGGAACTTTGAAATCTGGGAAGCCGTACCGGACAGCCAGGGACGGGAAACCTCCCGGAAGTCCTTCTACCGCATCGAAGGCCGGGGCGCCCCCGCGGAACGCCTAATCTGGGACGGACGCAGTTCCCGAGGGGAGCTGGTCCAGGCGGCCGCCGATTATCCCTTTACCTTCACGTCCGAAGACGCCTTAGGGAACGCCTCGACGATGGAGGGAACGATAGGGGTCGACGTCCTGGTTATCCGGGACGGGGACCGCCTTAAGATTCAAGTTCCCTCCATTATATTTCGGGCCAACGCCGCGGATTTCAACGGCCTGGCCCCAGGCATCGGGGAAAACAACAACCGCATCCTCAGACGTGTCGCCGAGATACTCAACAAGTTCCGGGACTACAAAGTTACGGTGGAAGGCCATGCCAACCCGACCACGCCGCCTGGCACCCCAGCCCGGCGGAACGAGGAAAACGGCGGCCCGCGGGAGATAGGGCTTCAGTCCCTGAGCGAAAGCCGCGCCAGGGCCACGGTGGACATCCTCGTCAAATTTGGAGTCAGCCGTAGCCGCTTGAGCAGCATAGGCATGGGCGGCTTAAGTCCGGTGATTCCCTTTGAAGACCGGGATAACTGGTGGAAGAACCGGCGTGTAGCGTTCATCTTGATTAAATAAAGGATGAAGGAAGGATACCCCGGCGAGGACTCCGCCCGGCCCCCGGCG
>JAITLF010000295.1 GCA_031278025.1 Treponema sp. | reverse complement strand
CGTAATCCTTTACCAGGTTTTCCGCCTTTACCACCGTCATATATGCCTCCTTCGGTTATTGTACTATTTATCTAGTACAATCATAAATGAACTAGTACAATATGTCAAGTGAAATTTTCAAATTTTTGAAGAATTTTCCGAAATATTGGCGGTCTTTCCCGGGGCTCCCGCTGTACCGCCGTTATTTGAAAGTCTGGTTTAATATCTACTATGCGGGGCCGGATGCCGTATGCAGTGCAGCCCGGCTTTGGCGGCGCTGCGCAAATTTGGCGACTGGCGCCTCCGCGTTAGCGCTCCTGACTCTTCCAGTCCTGACTTTTCCCGCTCACAGCCTTAACAGGCCCATCATTCCCCTTTATAATGAACCCAGCGCCGGGAGGCTTATCTTGGGTACAAAAAAATTCTTGGCGGTGGAATTGTTTTTCCTGATCCTCGTTTTCAACGCGGCGGCCGGGGAGAAAAGCGCTGTTTTTGTCGATCTTAAAAATTTCCCCATCTTTGTAAAAACAGGATTCGCCCTTGAAGATACCCGTACCATGCCCGACGGGGCCTCGGGGAAATGGAAGGTGATACCTCCCGCCGGCCTCCGGGGAAAGGCGCCGGCGGTAAAAAATCTCGGTCTCCCCGGCGTTCCCAAACGGACCTTCCTCAATCCCAGGGGGGCCGAAGAAATGGAATTTACCTTTGTCATTCCCTTTACCTTTACGGAAGAGGGGATGGAGCTGCTCTCTGCCGATACCACCCTCATACCGGGGATGATCTTCGGGGGGATAGGGGACAACTGGGAGGTCTACCTTAACGGCAGCCTGGTCAAGTCGGAAATGTACCTGGATGAGGCCGGCCGTATCAGGTTCCACCGGAATGTTTATTACGGACATTTTCCGGTTAACCGGAGCTTCTTCACCGGGGGAACCAACATCCTGGCCCTGCGGGTGCTGGGGGACCCGGCCTACTACGGGGTGGGTATGTTTTATTCGGCCCCCTATCATATTGACGATTATTTTTCTATCCGAAGAAATAACGACGAGACCCTTACCCTGATCCTCATCGGGGTGTACCTTTTTTTGGGACTCTACCATCTGTTCATGTACCTGATCCGCCGGAAGGATACCTATAATTTTTATTACGGTCTCTTTTCCGTAGTCCTGGGGATATACTTTTTGACGAGAACCAACGCCATGTACCAGTTTTTTCCCAACCAGGATCCCCTGCTGCGGATAGAATACTTCTGCGTCTTTCTGGTCATTCCGCTGGGCTGTATGTTTCTGGAGAAGCTCTGCCGTAACCGGATTTCCCTCCCTACCCGGATCTGCGGCGCCTTTTTTCTTTTCCTGGCCCTCATTCAGTGGTTTTTTTCCCGGGCCTTTGCCTACGACACCCTCGTGGTTTGGCAGTACAGCAGCATAGCGATGGTCCCCTATATTCTCGTGTATGACGTGGGGTATCTTTTCTTCACCGGCGCCAGGGAGATACGGAAACGGTACGGCGGCATCTCCACCCTGGAATGTTTTGGCAGGACCGTGAGGGAAACCGCCATCGGCAACCTCCTGGCGGGTGTAGTCGTCTGCCTGGGCACCGGCGTGTTCGACATCCTTGATTCCCTTCTGTTCCATTTCGGCATTACCCTGACCCGGTACGGCTTCCTGACCTTTACCGTCGGGACCACGCTTATTTTGGCCCGGCGTTTTTCCTTTTTATACAGCCAGCAGCAGCGGATCATCATCCGTTCCAACAAGGGGATGAACGCCAAGCTGGTAGACTGGATCGTCGTGCAGGACCGGGATCCCGCCGAACTGCCCTCGGTAAATGTAGATAACGCGATCATGTTTACCGATGTCAGGAATTTCACCGGCCTTTCGGAGGGTATGCCCAGCCGGACATTGACCGGTTTTCTCGGCGCCTTGAACGAGATGCTTGCCAGGCCCCTCTTTGATCACGAGGATAAAGGCGCGGTGGCCTATACGGACAAATTTATGGGGGACGGCATGATGAATATTTTTACCGATCCCGGTGTGGCCCTGGAAACGGCGGTGGAGATTCGGGGGCAGTTGAAAAAATTCAACCAGAGCCCCCGGCATTTTTTCAGGGAGGCCCCGGAGGGTTTCAGGGTTAATATCGGAACCGGCATCGCCTACGGCCCCGTTACTTTGGGAATCATGGGACATTCCCGCCGGGTTGATTATACCCCCATCGGCGATACGGTAAATTTGGCCTCCCGGCTTGAAAGCCTGACCAGGGAATACCATGTTTCCATCATCATCAACGACACCCTTCACGGGGCCGTCGATCATTCCCGGTTTAATCTGCGGCACATAGACCGTGTCCGGGTCAAGGGCAGGGAACATCCCGTGGATATCTACGAGGAATTCAGCGCCGACCCCGCCCCGGTACGGGACTTCAAAAGAAGAACCCTGCCCCGTTTGACGGAACTTCAGGGGATGTATTTTTCCGGCAGGAACTGGAAGGACGCGGTACGGCTGGGGAAGGATATGGCCCGTATTTCCCTGGAGGCGGCCAAACGGTACGGCGGCAGGGCAGGGCCGGCGGACTATATGCCCTTCGTCTATATAAGGCGCATGCAGACCGTCATGAAAGACCCGGAGCTTCTCGTCCGGTGGAACGGCGTGTATACTTTTGAAAGAAAATAGCCGCTTTCAATCCGGCCGCGCCAGACTTCTTCACCTTCCCGATCGCCGGGGTTATAACGTGAATTGTTCCAGGTAATTTTTGACAGCGGCGTCATTTCCATGCTATCCAAACCGGGAGTCTTCGAAACAATATACCGCTTTTTTTGCAGCAAGTTCAGGGAGCGTATAATATCCGCCGTTTTGATTTGGAATTCCGGTCCGCCCCTGTATCCTCATCCCTTCCAAGCCATACTAACGGTATATTGTTCGCGTAAATATACGCGCTGACTTCGCTCTCGATAGTTTCGGTCCCGGCAGGTTCTTTGAAACGGATATTCAAATAATAATGATTGATGATCTCCGGCTCTTCCAGCCGGCCGTTAGCCGCGCCACAGGTTATGCCGTTGGCGGTAAAACCGGTGTCCGCATCGCCGTATTTTTCGGTGAATTGCTCATAACCTTCGCCGGCGCCGCAGCGGCGCCGCGGTCGATGACGCCGTTGCTATTTTTATCCTCCATGCCGGGCCGGCGCACATAGACCGCCCCGAGGGGCGAAAAAGAATATAACTGCCGGCTGATGGAAGACCCGGCCGGCGGATCCTTTGCCGTCTGGGCAGAGAGGGAAATTCCGGTAAACAGGCAGCAAAGGACCGCGAAACCCCGCCGAT
>JAITLF010000262.1 GCA_031278025.1 Treponema sp. | reverse complement strand
AATGCGGCCATGATCAACAAGAAGAAGGCGAAAAAACCCGCCGCCGGGATCGGGGAAAAGGCCGCGGGCGGCGGTCCGGCTCAAATCGGGACGGCGGGGGGGGAGCCGGAAGACCGGGTCAGGCTGCCCGCTATCCTGGGGGTAAGGCCCGGCGTCTATCTGGCGTGGATTTATTCTCTGGTCATCCTGGGGATCCTCTTTTTTGCGCTGGTCTACCCCGGCCTTTCCAGGCCCGGCAGCATCGCGGTCCTCCGCAGTGAGCCCGCGGGAGCGGCGGTCAGGGTGGACGGGGTTTACCGGGGGACGGCCCCCCGCGATGTTTTTGTCCTCCGGGGGAAGCGGGTTTTTGAATTCGTGCTTCCGGGATTTACCTCCCTAACGGTGGAAGCGGAAATCCCCGGACGGGTCTTTGCCTCGGTGTTCGTCCCGCACCGGCAGCTTGTCAGGGGAACCCTGGAAGCTGCCGATCCCCTGGAACCCCTGGTCCGGGGGGCGGCGGAATTTGCGGAATGGTCCCTGGCGGGGGAACCGACCGCTGTCTACCAGATACCGTTACCCCTTTCCGAGGGGGCTTACCGCGGGGGACCTGCCGCCAGGGATCCCGCGGTCCGGGATGCCATGAACGGCGTTCTTGACGCGGCCCTCAGATTCACCGTTACCCGCGCCGGCCTGCGGGACTTTCTGCGGGCGAAGTTCCTGGTTGATAACGGGGGGCTTTCCCCTTCCCCGGTGTCGGCCCTGGCTTCCGCCCGCGGCCTGGTCGTCCGCCTGGCCGAAACGCCTGGGGCTGCCGCCGCCCTTGCCGGGTACCTTCCCCCGGAAGCGGCGTCGGCCCTCAAAGGTTCCGCATGGTACGCCAAGGCGCTTCCGGATGTCATCCCCCAGGACCGGGGAACCGTTTCTTCCCGGAACATTGAGGTAGGGGGGATTTCGTTTGTGGAAACAGCCGGGGGCAGCTTCGTTACCGGGGGGGCTTTTCCCCGGCGTGTTTCCATTGAGGATTTCTACCTGGCCGCCGAGACCGTACCCCCTTCATCCTGGGAGGCTTTCCTGGCCGCCAATCCCCGCTGGGGCCTTCAACACGCCGCCGTCTTGAGGGAACAGGGCTTGGTCACGGAGGATTATCTTGTTCCTTTTTCCGAGGGCCCGCCTGATGCCGGAATCTCCGCCGTTTCATGGTACGCTGCGGAAGCCTACGGTGAATGGCTTACCGCCTTCCTCCCGCCGGCCCTCTCTTCGTACGAGGTGCGGCTTCCCACGGAGGCGGAATGGGAGTACGCCATAGGGCTGCACGGCGGGATCCGGAATCCGGCGGGAAGCCTCTGGGAATGGTGCAAGGATCTCTACGCGCCCCTGGACATGCTTCCCGCGCCGGAGGAGGCGGCGGCCCGCGTAGGGTCCCCGGAACGGTCCCTCAGGGGCGGTTCCTGGATAAATCAGGCGGGTTCCGGGGACATAACGGCACGGGCTTCCCTGCCGCCCCGCTTCTGTTCCCCTTTCGTATCGTTCCGGCCCGTTATCGCCCTTAAAAAAGGGGCTTCCTATGAGTAAACCTGGGGGGAAACCTCCTATAAGTAAAGCGCCTATGAGTAAACCGGAGGGAATCAGGATCATCGCCGTAAACCGGAAAGCCCGGTTTGATTACGCGGTAGACGACAAGTACGAATGCGGCATTGAGCTTTTAGGGACCGAGGTAAAGTCCTTTCGGGACGGAAAAATCTCCTTTCCCGATGCCTGGGCCGAAGCGGCGGCGGGTGAAGTCTGGCTTAGATCCCTGAGGATCGCGGAGAATCCTTTTTCGTCGGTCTTCAACCACGACCCGGACCGGAAAAAAAGGCTCCTCCTCCACCGGGACGAGATTAAGCGGATTACCCGGAAAGTGGAAGAAAAGGGCTATACCCTTATCCCCCTGTCGTTTTACTTCAAAAACGGCCGGGTAAAAGTAGAACTCGGCCTCTGCAAGGGGAAGAAGGACTACGACAAGCGGGCCGATATTCGGGAACGGGATATAAAACGGGAAATATCACGGGAGTTCCGTCATAGCCTGCACTAGCGGGGGGCCGGGGGGCCGGAGTGAAGGCGCTGGGCCGGAGTGAAGGCGCTGGGCCGGAGCGAGGGGCCGGCAGGGATGTTGCCGCGGCTTCCCCCTCCTTCTGTTTTCTATTTTTAATACAAACATAGACAGGACCACCAAAAAAAGATAACTTTCAGGCATGAAAAAAAGAGATTTCCTTACGCAGGCGGTAGTTGCGGGGGCATTAATCTTTTTCCACACCCCCTTTTCGGCGGCGGATACCGAAAAACGCTTTGTCTTAGTTTCCCCGTTGGTAATTGACGGGTTAAACGCCGAAGAGTCCCGGATCATCGAAAATCTGATATACTCCTATATCAATACCCTGGGAGATGTTTTCATGCTTCCGGGCACCGCAAACGGCGTTGGTTCTCCCCCGGGCTTCCAGGGCGGCCGGATTCCGGACTATACCTTTTCGGGAAGGATCACCCGGAATGAGGACGGCCTTATGCTGACCCTGGAGGTAGGCGAGAGCAGGACCGGGGAACGGGCTTCCCTCACCTCGGTATATAAGACTGTGGCGGAACTGGCGCTCAACGCCCGCTCCAGGGTGGAAGCGGCCTTTGTGGGAAGATTCCCCCAGGCAGGCGAACCGGCGGGGGGCGCCCTCCTGCCTGAGAGAACCGGCGAAGTCCTTACGGAAGGAAGCATTATCGGTACCTGGAAGGGAGAGCCGGGAATAGCGGTAGTCCGCCTCCGGCGGGGCGGCCGCGGTCTTGCGGTTTTTTCTTCCGGCGCCCAGATGAACCTGCTCTATTCCATCGAAAACAACGCCCTGCAGGTAGTACAGGATTCTCCCAATACGGAACAATACTACCAGCGGCAGGGAAACCGCTCCGCGGCAATCCCCTATCTGGTGGCAAGACGCCTCGCCGAGGAGGCGAAACCCATGCGCTGGGAACTGTTCCTCTACGAGAACGGCACGGTTTTACGGGGAATCAAGACGGCAAGCGTTATACACTACGATTTAGAAAGAATCCTGCAGGTAACCCACGGCACCATCCAGGAAGTTGAATGGATCCGCTCCGGCCATTAGCCGCGAGGGGCCGGTGGGACATCCCCCAGCCGGTCCCCGGCCATTAGCCGCCCGGCCTTAGCGGAGTTCGGTTCGCCGGGTACGCAGCAAATCAATCGCAAGCATACAGGCAAAAATACTCAAACCGCAGGTAAGGGAGATGATACGTATGTCCGATTGGGCCATGGATTCAGGCTTCCCGGCACTGATAATCCGGCCCGGATCGTGATTCTGTTTCCGCTGGTTCGAAAGCCCCACAATACGGACAAACCGTTCCCCCGGCTGCCCGTACCCCAATTCACGGGCATAGGCCGCAATCGTGTCCGAATCATACAAAAGGGCGTCGGCGTCCCCTTTCAGCCGCCGGTTAAGCGTCTGCAGGGCCTCCAGATTCTGCTTCTGCTTGTCCCTTTCCTTCAACATCTGATCATACGCGGAAACCCCAACGGCGCCGGAAAATATGGAAAGGATGGAGTAGATAACAATGGAGAGCCAGATTGGAATGAGGTATTTAACAGCTTTCATTCGTTATGATTTACGGAAATTTCTTGAAGAACCTTAAGCCGGCCCCCGATGCCCGGGCGCCGCCCCGAACCTCGCGGGGCTCCGCCCCGCCACCCCGCTGGGGGACCAGGGGCCCCCCAGACCCCCCATTAAAAAGTTTGCCAGGCTAAACGCGCCATTCGTTATCGGGCAAACCGGGGAGATGCGGGCAGCAGATACCGGTTATGATTCGGATAAATAGCCTTCAATTTAACCGGTAAATCGCCGATACTGATTGTGGGAAGTATACCTGTAGCGGGGGGCAGTGCATGGCAAGTAACAAAGATCCTTCACAGTACGATCGCAGCATAATCGGATCGTCAGAAGAGCTTGAGGAATACGGGGTTTGGGTAAAAAGCGAACCCCAGGATCTTTCACCGGTAACCACGGATACCCGGGAGGCTGCGAAACCGGAGGAGGATTTCTCCCCGGAACTGGCCGGTGATGCGCCGGATATTAACGCAATCGACGCGGACCCGTGGCTTTCCGAAAATCCGGCGGATATGGCGGCTGCGGCAGACTTCGGCCTGTCGTCGGCGGACGGCGCCTTGTTCAACGACGGCCTGGATTTTATGGACGCCGATACGGAAACAGAGTACGTGAAGATGGAGCCTTTGGGTGGTGAAGCCGAAACGGGGGAACCGGCGCCGGTCAGTGAATGGGCGGACGCCGCGGCGGAGGGGGATGGCCTTTCCGCTCTTTCCATGGTGGATTTTCTCCCTGCGGCGGAGTATGAAACCGCCCCGCCCTCCCCTTTCCCGGAAATTGGGGAGCAGGAACCGGGGAATGCCGTGGATCTTTCCACCCAGCTCCTGATGAAAATCGTGGAGGAACTCTCGTCCATAAAGGGCGAGCTGTCCAGTTTGAAGCGGGAACTCTCCCGGAGCAAACATCCGGCGGCGGAAGCGGCGGAGGCGGAGGAACAAACCGGCGGCGGCGGCTTTTTTGACGAAGCGGAAGACGAAAAAATCGCCCTTACCGGGGATGAACTCAACTCCTTTCTCACCACGGCGGATTTTCCCGCGGAGGCCGCGGCAGCTGAGGAGGAAGAAGCCGTTGATCCCCAACCCGCAGACCGTGCCGGAACGGATACCGAACGTCCGAAGGCCCCCGGTTTTTCGGAACCGCTTTTAGAATCGGAAGATGCCTTCTTTTCGGGTATCGACGCGGCTATAGAGGACCTGCCGGAGACTGACGACTCCTTCATCTTTCCCGCCGAAACCAGGGAAATCCCCCCTGAGCAGGAAGCGCCGCCCGAAATGGCGGCTTCTCCCGAATTGGAAATGCTGAGGGAAACCGGGGTGGAACCCATGACGCCGGCGCCGGAGGATATAGACTTTCTGTTGGAAGACCCTTCATTGAATCTTCCTTTTGACGATACTTCTTCCTTTGATTTTGAAGACGCGGTTATCGGGGAGCCTCCCTTTGATTTTGAAGACGCGGCTATCGGGGAGCCTTTCATTGATTTTGAAGACGCGGCCATCGAAGAACCTCCCCTTGAATTTGAAGACGCGGCTATCGAAGAACCTTCCATTGAAGACCCCTTCATTGATTTTGAAGAACCTCTGGCGGCGCCGGGCAGCGGGGAGGATGGCACGGATGCCGGCGGGGCACTCGAATTACCGGTGGCTGATTCAGGGGGCTCGCCCGAAGGTCTTTCCGGTGAATTATCCGGTGCGTTCCCCCCGGACGACGATTTCGCGAATACCGCCGGTATTTCCCTTGACAGCCTCCCCGGCCTGCCGCCTGCAGAGGAAGCGCCGGAGCATATCGGGGATACCCTGGAGGACGGCGCCTATGATCAGGCTATTCCCGATGGTTTCCTCATAGAATCCGGGGATAGCCCGGCGGGGGAACAAACCAGTCTAAACGGCGGGCTTCCCGAAACGGGTGATGATTCCCCCGCCGATCTCTCCGCGCCGGAAGATATGCTGGAACTGGGAATTGAGGATTTCCCGGATTTTACGATTGAGGACTTTGCGGACTTTGCGGCAGAGGAGTCTGCGGCTGGGGATTCTGCGGAGGATGGTTCCGCCGGCCTGGAGCCGGTTCCCGAAGGGCCCGGAACCGAAAAAACGCCTGCCGGGGAGGAAGAGGATGGCGTCCCGGCTGCGGAGGCGCCGGCGGCGATTCCGGCGGAAGAAGACAAAGCCGGGATTTCACCGCCGTCCGCGGCAAGCCCCAATAAAGCGGATGGGAACGTGCACCCGGCGGTGGATGTGTCGGCCATCCCGTCGGGCATCAGGCTTGAACTGCGGAGCGTACTTTCTTACATGGATCAGCTTCTGGAGTCTCTTCCGGAAAACAAGATAGAAGAATTCGCCAAATCTGAATATTTTGACACCTATAAAAAACTGTTCGAGGATCTGGGTTTAGCATAATGGGACTCCTGGGCAAGGCTAGTACTGCCAATCCTCCGGAACGGACCGCCGGCGCTCAGGTTCCCGCCTCACATCCCGAAGAGCCTGCCGGTATGGAGGCGGTTCGGGAGATGATTCGGGCCTATTGGCTTCACCATTCATCGTGCCAGGGAATCGTCCTGGAGCCGCCGAACTACCCCGGAGAAGCGGCCCTTAAACAATTTTTCGCCGCGGCGGTTTCCGCAGCATCGTCTTTCGGCAAAGTCATCTGTTTGCCTTCAAAAAACATCCTGATCCTTTTTTCCAAAACCCTGGACCGGGAACTCTTAACACACCGGCTGACCAGGACCCTGCGGGCCCGGGCGCTTACAAGTTTTGAAGCCGAATCTCCGGAAGAGGTCCTCTCCCGGATACCGTCTTGCCGGTACGATGATTGAACGGATCGCCAGGGCGGGAACCGGCCTTCCCACCGTTTTTGCCGGCGGAAAATTCCTGCATTCCCGGTATGATCCCGCCGGGGAAGCGGAAAAATATATCAACGCCTTCGATTTTGGCGCATTGAGCAAGGGCGCATTGAGTGAAACAATAGGGTTCTTCATCCTGATTGAACCGGGTTTAGGCTATATCATCCCGGTACTCAGGCGGCTTTTCCCCCAGGCAAAGGTCATCGCCCTCCATGTTTCGGACTTCTTTGCCCGGTTTCCCGGTGAAGCCCCGGAAACCACGGCCCGGTGGTTTCCCGGATCGGGGCTTTCATGCGGGGAATTTCTGGAGCGGGAGATCCCCGACATCGGGATAGGGGCGGTAAAAATCGTGGAATGGCGGCCAGCGCTGGCGGCTTATGGGGCGGCCTATAAAGACCTTCTGGAAAAAACCGTAACCTTTTTACGCCGGATGGACGCCAACGCCCGTACCGTCAAAGGTTTTGGCCGCCGCTGGTTTAGAAATTTCCTGAGGAACCTCGGCATCCTCCGGGTTTTCTTTGGCATAGACCCCGGTTCAGGTCCCTGGATTGTTACCGGCGCGGGACCCGGCCTGGAAGAGGTTCTCCCGGTCATCGCGGACATGCAACGCGAAGGGGCGACGGTCCTGGCCTCCTCCTCCTCGGTCCCCGCCCTTACGGCAGGAGGCGTACTGCCGGATGTAACGATCAGTACCGACGGCGGCGGCTGGGCGCACTTCCATCTTTGGGAGGCGATACGGTGCGCATCGGGCCGGCCCTTTTTCCTTGCGGCCTCCCTCACCGCCGTCCTCCCCGGTCAATGCGGCGGTTTCCCCGTCCTCCCTTTAAGCGACGGCAGCCTCTGGCAAGAGGCGGTATTGGAAAAGCTGGGCATTCCCCATCTGGCCCTTCCCCAGCGGGGGACGGTTACCGCCACTGCCCTGGATCTGGCCCTCCGCTGCACAGAGGGTGGCGTCTTCCTGGCCGGTATGGACCTTTCCAACAGGGACATCAAGACCCACGTCCGGCCCTACGCATTGGATCGTTTCCAGGAGGACCGGGCGAACCGTCTTGATCCCCGGTACGCTCAAGCCTTTGTCCGGGCCGGGCAACTATCCGCTTTCGGGAGCCTCCGGGTGTATGCCGAATGGTTTGGCGGCCAGCTTGCGGCCTATCCTGGCCGCATCCGCTCCCTGGGAAAAAACAACCCTGTTTTCGATGCCCTTCCCGCGCAACCTTCCCCGTGGCAAGGCTCCTCGCCGCAGGTGAAATCACGCAAGGTCCCGCAGGTTCCGGGGACTCAGGCGGTCTCTGATGACGCGGTCCGGGTCCTCTCCTGCCTGCTGGAAAAAGCCGGGCCGGCTGAGGCGATCCGCCGGGAATTAGCGCCGCTTCTCCTCCCCGGCGGGGTGGAGGTCTCGGCGGCACGGCTCCTCAAAGAAATCAAAGCGCTGGCCGCCGGGGAGGAGAGATAGATGAGGCTGTTCCAAAACCCGCGCCTTGAGTTCATCTCCCCGGTATTCCCACTCAGAAACGGCGAATTTACGTATAAAACCAGACCATTCACGATTATGGCTGGACCATTCTTATACGTGAATACGGCGTTTCTGAGCGGGATAGCCGGGCTTCTGAACGTTGGCGTGGGTTTTGGAACAGCCTCAGATGAATAAACAATACTTCTTTGAGCGGAACCTGCTTGCCCTGTCGCAGAAGGACCCCGCCCTGTGTTCCCGGCTGTCAGGGGCGGAAACAACCAGGGGGCGGTACCGGTTCCTTGATGCCCGCTCCGGCGAGATGGTACCCGCCCTGACGGACCCTTCCGGAGCGGCTCATCCCCTCCACTCCCTGATGGACCCCTGCCGCGAGGGGGAACGGATCATAACCGCAGCCCTGCGGGTTCCGGAAGGATCTCAATCCACCCGCGCCGCCGAAGGGTACCTGGTCCTCATGGGTCTGGGCGGCGGCTACCATGCCCAGGCCGCCCTGGAAAGGGAGGACATCCACCGTCTTCTGGTGGTGGATTACGATATACACGGGGTCGCGGAATTACTCGCTTCCAGATCGTACATTCATATCTTTCAGGACCCCCGGTTCCACCTCCTTGTGGATCCGGATCCCGAAATTCTGGAAGCCTTCATCCTGAAAACCTACCAGCCTGCGCTCTACGGGGGCATCAGGGTCATCCCCCTGCGGATCAGGACGGAACTCGATCCTTTCAACTTTGGCCGGGCCGCAGACGCGGTAAAAACCGCCATAGACCGGCTTGCCAGGGATTATTCGGTACAGGCGTATTTTGGGACCCGGTGGTTTTCCAACATCATCAGGAACCTTTTTCAGGCGGAAGGGCCGGAGCGTCCGTTGCCGCCGGTACGCCGGGCAGCCGTTTGCGCTGCGGGACCTTCCCTGGACATACAGATTCCCCGTCTTGAGGGAAAACGGGAGTCCCGGTTTGTCATCGCCACGGACACCGCCCTCCCCGCCCTGCTGAACCGGGGCCTTATGCCGGGCGCGGTAGTCTCGATTGACTGCCAGCACATCAGTTACCGCCATTTTATGGCGGGCCTTCCCCAGGACATTCCCCTGTTTATGGACCTGGCAAGCCCTCCCCTCCTGGCCGCCCTGAGCGGGAATCCTCGGTTTTTCTCAGGCGGACATCCCCTGGCCCGGTATATCTCCCGGTACTGGCGGTCTTTTCCGAACATAGACACGTCGGGAGTCAACGTAACCTACGCGGCTGTGTCCCTGGCGGAATACCTGGGGGCGGAGGAAATCGAACTGTACGGGGCCGATTTTTCCTACCCTTTGGGGCAGACCTATGCACGGGGAACCTATATTCATCCTTATTTTGAAGTGCGGCAAACCCGGCTCGCCCCTCAGGAAGCCCAGGCATCGGCCTTCCTCTACCGGTCCCCCCTGACTAAGAGCGAACAACGGGAAGACGGCTCCTGGTATTACGCAACGGCCCTCCTGCAAAGCTACCGCGAAAAGCTTGAGGCAAAAGCCCGCTCCCAGGACGCGATGCTAACCGCCGTCCCCGGCCTGGGGTCTCCTATCCGCTTGCCGGAAAAAACGCCGAAACGCCGGGAAGCCATGCGCCTCTTTGCCGCAGGTCAGGCGGCAACACGCGCCGGGGAATTTCTGGAAACCTACCGAAGGGAAATCGCCGCGCTCCCCCGGTCCGGCCAAAACATAACGAATTTTCTGAGGAAATGTACGGAACAGGAAAGCCGTATCCTGACGACCCTGCTCCCCGCCTGGGCCGCCGTACAACACCGCCGTAGCGGATTGACCGCCCCGGAAGCACTGGAAGCGGTGAGGGACTATTCCCTCAAAGAACTGGACGCCGTGCTGAATCGGGCTTAACCGCCTGCTTCCTCACCGGGATACCAGGACATAGCGGCGTAGCCTACAAAGGAGTCGGGAACCTTGTCTACATCGGGGGAAACGTCTTCCTCCGACGAGCCGCCGCCCAAAGCAGCTCGGCCCTGGACGGCTCCTTCAAAGGAGGCGTCCGCCGAATCAACGCTGGTCCCGTAGGAGAGGAGGGTCGCATCGGAGGCGGCCAGGGCATGAGCATACCCCATGCAGGCGAGGACCGCCCCGATGGAACAGGAGGACCGATCTGTCTCGGCCCGGCGGAAGGTTTCGTCCTCGTCACCGGACATCACCGCCTGTATGAAGGCGGCGTCGTTCACCGTTTTCATCCATTCCAGGGCTTTCCGCCCCATGCCCCGGGGAGCAAAATCGTAGTTAAGCCCGTAATGGGTCAAATCGGTGGAACCTATGAGTACGAACCGCCGTTCCAGGGAAGCGCCGATTGCCGCGATAGTCTTTCCCACTGCATACGATTGAATTTCCGCGCCAAGCCGCAGCCAGATCAAACGGGATTGGGGGAAGTAGAACTTAACCATGGGCAGCATGACCTCGACGGTATTATCGTAATATCGATCCGGCTTGCCGCCTAATTCTTTCCAAAGCTTGTCCCTGAATTCCCGGTCTATTTCCAGGTTCCCCAGGGGGGTAACAACGCCGTCTTCTTCGGCAAAGAGGGGCGGCGTCCCGGCGGGGAGGTGTCCGCCTATGACGATCACCGTGTCGGCGTCGGTTTTCAAGGCCCGTAATGCCCGCGCGGCAATACGGCCCGAATAATACCATCCCGCATGAGGGGCAATAACGGCGATGGCATCCTGAGAACCGTGTTTCGGGAATCCTGATTCTATGAACCTTGGTTCCAAGAACCTCCGTACTTTTTCAGCGGAATGGGGATACCATCCGGGGGGAAGAATCTGCCTTCTTAAATTCATGACGAATCCTTTATTTTATCCTAGCACGAATTTTGAAAAAAATATATAATGTCGCCTATGAGGAAAATGAATTCATCCATTCCTGCTTTAATAATTGCTTTTCTTTGCATTGCCGTCTATGCTGTGGCCCTCATTGTCGGAGCATACCGTTTCTATACCAATGTAACCAATCGCCAGGTAATTGCGGAACGGGAATTCTACGATCTTGCGGATATTGCCTCCGCCGCAGGCGTTCTTGGCTTTATGGATGCTCCGTTCCAGGAAACGATCCAGGACAGACTTGCGTTGTCCCAGGCCCTTGAAGGAGTTATCATTTCCGGCCCTTCAGGAGAATACGCTTTTGAACGGGAACGGGGCGCGGTCATACGCTGGGAAGGGGATTCGCCCCGGTTCGTAAAGCGTTTCGGTGTTTCCTCCACATCAGCCGTCCCCCTGCGTATCAACGGACTGAGGAACGTGAACATCAGCGCCGGTTTTCGGTCGGTGGATTACAATTACGGCGTTACGATTCTGAAACATTCCCTCCTGATGATCCTGGCCGCCCTTGCGGCGGCGTTCCTTACCTTCCTCGTGGAATCCGCCCTGGCCCGGGGTGATGCGTCGGCGGAAAAAATGGCGGGAGGAAGACGGAAGAGAGACAGCCGGCTTTCCCGGCATGACGACGATAAATCAGCGTTTGATGAAGAAGAGGAGGAGGAAGAGGAACCGCCTGCCGGACGCCGGGTCAAAGGACCGGAAAAAGCGCTTCCTGAAGTGCCGGAGATATGGGATCGGGGAAGTCTGGAGCTTACTGACGAGGAAGATCCTGCCGAGGACTTCGATACTCAGGAGGCGGATTTTGCCCCCGACGCTTCCGTACCAGAACCCCCAGTCGTGGAAGTTCCGGATGTCGGGGAACAAAAAGAGGCCACCCCCCCCCAGGGACTTTACGCTCCGGAGAGCAACATAGGCTGGGAGGAATACACGAAAGACCGGCTTGATTCGGAACTGCACCGTTGCGCTTCCTTTGAGCAGGACTTGACGGTGATGGTCGTAACTTTTTCCGGGAAACCCGAATTAACAAGCCAACAGTACAAACAGTTTGCCGATATGGCGGTAAGCTTTTTCAATCTCCGGGACCTCATCTTTGAGAAGGGAGGACAGGGTATTACCGTCATCCTTCCCAACGCGGATATGGACCAGGGGTTTACCAAGGCCGAAGGTTTTCTCAACTACCTTATGGCGACCTTCACCGATACCTCGCGTTTCCGCATAGGGGTAAGCACCCGGGCCGGCAGGCTGGTGGATGCCGAGCGGCTGTACTTTGAAGCCAACGAAGCCCTAAACAAAGCCCTGCACGACCCGGTATCCCCCATCATCGCCTTTAAGAGCGACCCCGAGAAGTACCGGGCTTTCCTCCGCTCCCGGGGTACCTGAAAGCATCTTACTCTTCCCTCAGTTTCTTAAAGTACGCGGCGTCCCGAAAAAGGCGGTTTACCGTCCATTCGGCAAGGGTGTAAACGTATCGAGAGCCTGATATCACGGCGATACGTTTCCCGACATCTCCCTCCCCGGTGGGAAGGACGGCCCCTAACCTGATGGTACGGGCGGCCCCGTCTCCCAGTTCCATCTGTATTATTCCTTCGTTGAACACCGGGTCCTCCGGCGTGACGGACGCGGCAAAACCGTCCCCCTCGGCGTCAAGGATGGCCCTGATATAAGGGTCTATTCGGGAAGCATCAAGATCGTCCGCCACCACCCCCTCCACAGTCCAGCCGGAACCGTTCCTGGTAATGACCAGGGGTGCGGACGGAAACCCTTCCCCGCCATCTTCCCCAGACGGCGGCGGAGATACCGTCGTAACCCGCTGAACCATATCCAGAGACAGGGCGCCACTCCCTTCCTGGGGGAAGAGTCTGAGGTTGTACCAGGCGGTGGGGGAAGGCGAAAGATAGACGGTAAATTGGTCTTCCCCAGAGCGGACCTCGTTTTGACCGCTTTTTCTCAGGTACACTTCCCGTCCCGTAGCATCCCCGTCGCCCACCAGAAGGTCAAGCAGAGGGGCCGCCCCCGCTCCCCGGACCACGATGCGGGAGGCGTTTTCACCGACCCCCAGGCGCTCGTGAGAGGAAGCTGCGCTGCCCCGCAGGGGGTACGCGCCCCGTGTGGAAAGAAGCCGCAACAGGTCCGCGACCCGTCCCTGTTTGGCAGGATACTCCACGCCTTCGGATTCCACATACCAGACGGCGTTCCGATTGACTAGCGCAAGCGGCTCATTTCCTCCTCCGGAAATCTCAATACGCCCGGCCTGCTCCGCCCATTTCATCTCCAGCCAGGTATAGGCGGCGTTCCGGGAATTCAGCCGTTCCGGGGTCAGAATAAGGGTCCCGGTAAAGATCGCCCCCAGGACCGCCGTTACAACCAATAAAATCAAAACTTGTTTCTTATACGTCATCGCTCGCCCTCCCCTTGTTTACTGATTCGTCCTCCTTAATGGCGCGGCGCCGCCTTAGGGCGATGAGAAATCCTGCGGCGATTACCGCCAGCGGGATGACGATTACGTTCAGAGCCCTAGCAAAATACATAGCGGTAATGCGCTTTTCGGGATCGATTATCTTTTCAAGCCGGCCGGCCAGGATACTCCGGTTCCTGATGCCGATGATGTCGTCATCATTACAAAGCCAGTCTGCAGCCTTAATGAGGAAGCTCCGGTTAGGCTGGCGGTTCCGGGTGAACAGGAGGGAAGCCATATCCGTGTCGCCTATGACCACGATGCGGGCGTCCCTTGTTGCGCCCGGAGGATCCGGCAACTCCTCGCTACTCCCTTCCCGGATCGGCTTGTCCTTGCCCGCGAACCACGAAGGGAATTTCCCCGACAGGGCCGCAGCCAGGACTTTAGTTCCCTTTGTTGCTTCCAGTTCCTGAGAAAAGGCAAAACTCATATCGGGATTGACCTGGAAGTCTTTGGTTTGAAGCCATGCTTCGGGAGTGCTGGTAAAGAGGATGGCCCCCTCAACACCCGCAGGCGGATTAAGTTCCACCGGGCTGGACCAGAACAGGTCCATGCCGGCAAAGCCTGAGCTGATGGGGTGTTCGCCGTTGCCGTTTTGTGCCATAACCCCTATCCAGTGGGGGTAGCGGACCATGCGGTATTCCACGAAACTGCCCTGTCCGCCGGTCTGATAGGACAAGGTTTGGGCCGTGCGATCCAGGACCAGGGCGGGTTTCACCTGAGCGCCGTAAGACGACGCCATAGCCAAAAGGCCCTGGTCGTTCAATTCCCGGACCATGATATTGCCGGTCTGGGTATCCACGACTATCCCTTCCAGGGCAAAGAGCGCCCGGCCCCCTCCCTGAATGTACCGGTCTATGCGGTACAAGGCCCAATCATCCAAATCCTCCATGCCGCCCAGGACAAACAGGGCCGGCAGGGTATCGGCGATTTCTTCCCCCGCCCCTATGGTCCGCACCCGGAAGCCCGCCTGGATAAAGGCCTGGTTGAGGTATCCGTAGCTGTTTGACCAGTCCTTCCCGGCATCCCCGACAATGACCCCTACTTCCCGTTCCGTACCCCGCACCAGGGAACGGATACGGCTGGTCAAATCGTATTCCAGGGTTTCCAGGGAAAACACCACAGGAAGCACTTCGGTCCTGTCCAGGTATTCGATGAGAATACCGGTGTAGACTGTGGCGAAACTGGCCTCGTCCCGCTCCACGATATCGATCTGCTGGCCCTGTATGCCCAGGCGTTCCACTTCCTCCACAAGGTTGGCCTTGACCGGGTCCTTCACGGAAAGGCGTATGCGCCCACGGGAATAGGCTGCATATTCCCGGAGCAGATCGGTAATCTCCCCAGGAATGGGAACCACCGATGCCAGCCGGTCCGATACATAGTAGGTTATCCGCACCTGGTCGGGAATCTCGTTGTAGAGGCTCCGTGAGACCGGCGAAATGGTATAGGCCTTGTTTTTCGTCAGGTCCAGGCGGAGCCAAAGCCGCTGGCTGTTGAGCAGGGCCAGGACCAGGGCCGCAAGGGAAAGTATGGTTAAAACCCGCGCTTGCCGTTTCGTCATCCCCTACCTCCATTTCCTGAATAGGAGAACCCTGGTGTTAAGGTACAAAAACAACACCGTGGTCAAGATGAAATACGCCAAATCCCGTGTATCTATAAGGCCTTTGGAGAAACTTTCAAAGTGAAAAGCCAGGGAAACCGCGTTGATGGTTTCCGCCGCCAGGGGGGGCAGGTTCAAGTTCAGGGTAAACTGATTCATCAGCATCACCAAAAGCAATACGACCGCGCTTCCCAGAAAGGCGCCGGCCTGGTTTTTGGACAGCGCCGAAAGGAGATGCCCCAGAGCCGCCGCCGAGGATCCCAGCAGGAAGGCCCCTAGGTATTCGGAGGCAATGACCCCGCCGTCAAAATCCCCCAGGGGGAAGAGGCTCAAAGGCACCGGAAGGGTCAGGACCAGGAGGACGGCGATCATCGCCAGGGAAGAAAGGTATTTCCCCACCGTCAGGTCCCATTCGGAAAAAGGCATGGTAAGGAGTATCTCCGCGCTGCCGAGCTTCCGTTCTTCGGCCCAGCTCTTCATGGTGATCACCGGGATAACCAGGATGAAGGCCAGGGGAAAGGCCGCGAAAAAAGGCCGCAGGGTCGCCATGTTCCGGGTGAAAAACTGCTGAAAGTAAAAAAACCAAATTGATGTAAATAGAAGGAAAAAAACCGCTATCCCGTAGAATACCGGCGCATTGAGCTGGGAATAGAGCTCTTTTTTGGCCAGGGCCAAAACTCGTTGAGGCACAAGGCTCATAATCCGCCTCCTGTTTCATTGGATTGCCGCTTGCCGGTCCGTTCATCACCGGTTAGTTTAACGAAAATATCTTCCAGGCTGAGTTTTTTGCGGTTCATCATGAGGATCTTAAGGCCTTCGGAAACCGCCCAGTCGAAGATCCCTTCGCCGGGGTTTTCGCCCTCAGCGCCTGAGTTCCGCAGGAAGAAAGCGGCCTTCACGGTCCCGTCTTCCCGCTCTTCGGTTTCAAGGCCGGATATTTCCCGCCCCGGCAGGTTAAGCCGGGCAAGCCGCCCGTCCACACCGGCCTTGCCGCTTCCCTTGAGGACCAGTTCCCAGGTATCCCCGCCCTTGAGGGTCCCGGCTATCTCTTCGGGTTTTCCCTGGGCGGCAATGCGGCCTTCGTTGATGATAAGCACCTGAGAACAGACCGCCTCCACTTCCTGGAGGATGTGGGTAGAGAGGATCACCGTCTTCCGCTCACCCAAACTCTTGATGAGAAAGCGGATTTCGATGATCTGGTTAGGGTCAAGCCCGGTAGTAGGCTCGTCAAGAATAAGGATGGGCGGATCGTGGATGATGGCCTGGGCAAGGCCCACCCGCTGTTTGTACCCCTTAGACAGGTTCTCTATCCGCTTGGCCCGCACCTGCTCAAGGCCGCAGGCCGAGACTGCGGCGTCTATGGCCCGCTTCCGTTCATTGACCGGAATGAGCCGCCCTTCGGCGATAAAGCTCAGGTATTCCCGCACCGTAAGGTCCCCGTAGAGCGGCACGCTTTCCGGAAGATACCCGATTCGCTTCTTTACTTCCACCGGTTCGTCCAGGACCGAAACGCCGTCTATCAGCGCCGCCCCCCCGGAAGGGAAATGGTAGCCGGTCAATATCTTCATGACGGTGGTCTTTCCGGCCCCGTTGGGCCCCAGGAAGCCCAGAACCTGGTCTTTCCCAACGGTAAACGAAAGATCCTTTACCGCCTCAACCGAACCATAACGTTTGGTAAGATCATGTACTTCTATCATTTGAGTACTACACTCCCTGATTATATATGGGGCTAACTATATTTTGAAAAGAAAGTTTTGATCAAGCGAGACTGTTCAGAACAGCAAGGCGATCGCATTAAAAAAGAATAGCCCCGGCGGGGGCGGCGCCCCGCGGGGAGCAGGGAGAAGCCAATCTGCCATATTTCCCTCCTTATGGAAACTTAAAATCCGGGTCCGGTGTTGCCGGACCCCGGATTTTCGATCAGAAAACCGGGTTTGTGCTGCGCAAAAACACTTTTCCGCTGCGCAAAAACACTTTTCCGTAGCGCAAAAACATTTTTGCGGCGCAAAAAACCAGGTTTACACGCCCCAGGCCCCGCCGCCGTCAGTTGCCGGCAGTACCGCCGCCAATAACCGCGCCGGACATCATGATGAAGTCTGGCGAGGCGCCGTAGCCGCCGCCGTTGCCGCCGGCGGCGGTAAGGGAACCTGTGGCGGCTGATTCCTAAGAATGTCTAATGCGCTCGCCCTGTTCAGTACAGCGAAGCTATTCAGAATAGGGTGGTGATGCAGAGAGTATGATAAGGCACACATGGCCAATAGTTGATGGTGATGGCTATTTGCATATTTCCATTTTACCATCTTCCCGCCACAGTGCCTTCTTTATCATACGTTCTGCATCACCACCCAGAATAGCTTTACGCGGGAACCCGCTGTTTCCTGCAAATTCATAAATTCAGGCTAATGACCGCCGCGTAATTCACGGGACCGGTCGTAAAACCCGGCGAGTTCCTCACGGGGGGCTATGGCCGTCCGGGGCCCGGTCAGGCTCAAGGGAAACGGTTCGAGGTATATCAAGCGTTTCCCCCAAAACCCCAGTCTAATGCCCAGCCCTTTATCCCCGCCGCCGGTGTTTTCCATTCCGGCAAATACGAAATTCCCCAGGGACCAGAAGACCGGCTTTCCCTCCAGCCATTCAAACCCCTGTACGAGGTGGGGATGAGACCCGATGATGAGATCCGCACCGGCGCGAACCAGGTCCCGGCACAGTTCCCGCGTGGCCCGGTTAGGACGGGAAGACCACTCGTCTCCGCCGTGGAAGAGGACCGCCTGGAGGTCCCCGGATGTTCCGCCTGCAACAAGGCCGACTTTGATCGCCCCAGCGCCGCCGCTCCTGGTGTGGAGCATTCCCGGACGGTTTACCCCGGCAGCAGCCGAACGCCCGTCCCATCCGCTCCGTTCTACCGGATACGAGGCAAGCCCGAAAACCCGCGCCCCGGCGTTTCCCTTCCGAAAAACAAAAGGCCGTCCGGCGGCGTCTTCATCCCGTCCCGCGCCCAGGACGCCTATGCCGGCTTGTTCCAGATGGTCCAGGGTATCCAGGAAGCCCTCAATTCCCCAGTCAAAGGCGTGGTTGTTCGCCAGAAGCACGGCGTCTATCCCCGCTTTCCGGAGCGGCGCCGCGACCGCAGGGGAAAACCGGAAGTTAAAAGCCTTCTTCGCCCTGGTCCCCCGTGAACTCACCGCCCCTTCCAGGTTAACCAGGGCAAGGTCCGCATCACGGAACAGCGCCGCCGCCTCCCCCAAAAGCCCGCCGGCTCCTTCGTCCAGCAGGATGCGTTCCGCCCCCCGGCCCAACATCAGGTCCCCCGCGGAGGCTATCCAGAGCATTTCCGGCGGCCCGGCCAAAAGGGACCGCGCCCGGTTACGGATTACCCCCTCCAGGGCTGCGGCCTTTTCGGACGCACTCCCCTGCAATTCAGCGCCCCCCCGGTCCGCAGGCCGCACCCGCACCCCGGTTATCCGCCGCAGGGGATACTGAGGATCATCCACGGACATTCCGTTTACCCGCAGAGCCGTGAACGGCGGCGCAAGTTCCTGTAGCGGGACAAGGGTTTCCCGCCCCTCGCGGCAGTCTGCAGGGGATGCATCCTGCCTGCCGGCCAGGGCATCCGCTTGAGGCACATACCAAGTTCTGGCGAGGGGAACAACGGACCCGCCCTCGTCCGCGCTGCCCGAAAGGGGATCGGATTCCCAGAACGAAAGCAATTCGACGACGACGGCGGCTTCTTCGGGGACCAGGGTCATACCCAGGGCGGCAAGTTCCGTTTCCGCAAGAGCGGAATCCAGGAAAGCCCGTTCCGCCGGCCATTCCCCGCTGTCAGAAATCATGACGGTATACACCGGGCTTTGGGCCAGGCAGCCGGAAAGCAGGAGAACAAGGAGCGGAGGCAAAAACGGCAGGCGCAACATTGAATCAGTGTAGAATATTCTATACCGCATATCAATGACGCCCAGGTTTGCTTATTTTGGTGGAGGGTCCGGGGGGCCAGACCGTGTAAAAACTTTGTCTTTTAAGCCATTAAGGAGCTAAGAGCAGGAGAGCAAGCAGATATGATTTTCCAGTAAGCAAGGAGCGGCGGAGAACAACTACCCAGCCAGGCATCCTATCAGCCTTTTGCACCCTAGTATATTGATTACCCGGCTTTATGTTGTAGGCAAGAAAGGTTAGGGAAAATTCCCCCGCCACATTCCGTAATCCTTTGGTTAAACAATACCCCGAGGAACAGCTCATACCCGGCTCCTTTGAGCATACCGTGAACTACCTCATCGACCAACTGGACCTGAGCGCCTTCGACGCCGCCTTCCACAACGACCACAAGGGCGCTCCCGCCTATTCCCCCCA
>JAITLF010000219.1 GCA_031278025.1 Treponema sp. | reverse complement strand
GAAATAAAGAGAGCTAGTAGACAGAAAACTCGTGCCGGCGGCTGTGCCAAAGGCCGGGGAAATAGAGAAGGGGGGGGGGGGGGTAACAACTCAATCATCTGTCCGCTCCTCACTTAGGTAATATGCTATTACTTACTATAACTGCGGTACCCCCAAAAAACAATCACCGGTGGGAAAAAGCCCACCTTTGGGGGTCCGGGTCCTTTGGACCTCCCGGATATCGTCTCCCCCCTTCAGAAGCGTTACATCTCGAATTCCGACCCCAGGTAAACCTCCCGAACCAACTCATTCGTCAGGATCACCTCCCGGTCGCCGCGGGCGACGATGGTGCCGTCGGCTAAGATAAAGGCTTCGGTGGTTATTTCCAGGGTATCCCGGACATTGTGGTCGGTGATGAGTATGCCTATGCCCTTTTCGGCCAGTCGGCGGATGATCTGTTTGATTTCGTATACCGCGATGGGGTCTATCCCGGCAAACGGCTCGTCCAAAAGAAGGAACTTAGGCTCCGTTGCCAAGGCACGGGCAATCTCGGTACGCCGCCGCTCCCCCCCAGAAAGGGTGTAGCCAAGCTGCTTCCTGATGCGGCCAATCCCGAATTCGTCAAGTAAATCGTTAAGCCGCCCCTTTTTCTGCGCCTTGTTGATGTCCCGGCGGCTTTCCAGGATGGCCCAGATATTCTGCTCCACCGTAAGCTTACGAAAAATGGACGCCTCCTGGGGCAGATAGGCTATCCCCATCTGCGCCCGCCGGAACATGGGTTTGTGGATTATATCAACGCCGTTCAGGGTTACGGTCCCCTGGGTTGGTTTGTAGAATCCCACGATCATGTAAAAGGTCGTGGTCTTTCCCGCCCCGTTGGGGCCTAAAAGCCCCGCAACTTCCCCGTTCTGCATGGAAAAGTTTACCCCCCGGACCACTTCTTTTCGGCCAAACTTTTTATGGAGATTGGTTACCCCCAACACAGAGGAATTTTCAGGAGATGCAGGAGCGGCTTCCTCCTTTTCATACACGGCGGGCTGTTCTTCAACGGCGGCGGGTTCTTGCGGAAAATCATCGGCCACAGCGCTAATCCTTAATGGACCCGGAGACAGAACCTTCCATGGTAACGTCGTCAGTCTCAAGGTCGACCCGGATACGGTCGGCCTGGAATTCATCGCTTTTTTTATACACCACGGGAAAACCCGAAAGGTCCAGCAGTTTCTCCGTACGGTGGTAGATCGCATACTCGGATCGACATACCATCTCATCCTTAAAAAGCCGGACTGAAATTTGAAACACCGTTATTTCCGCCTCGTCGTCGTATTCGATAAAGCGGCCTTTAGCAACCAGTTCATTTTTTTTATCTTCAAGGGACGAATTCCCTTCCAGCCGGGCAACCTTCAGTTTCCGGTCATACCGCATCCGGTCGGTCTGAAAATAGATGTCTTTCTCTTCTTCCCATCCCCACACGTTGCCGGAGCAGTCAATAAACTGATTATCCTCACCCTGAAGTTCAATCCGGTCGGCCCGGAGCAGAAGGTTGTCTGAGCGGACTTCCGCGTTTCCGTCTAATACGGTGATTTCCTTTCCCGACGTCCGGCCTCCGCTCATACGGTCGGCTCTAAAGGTAAAAACATCCCCCCCCAGGGAACATACCGCAAAAAACAGCCCTAAACTCAGCAAGAAGTATGGTTTCATTTAACGGTATCCTTAAAGGCTTCAAATTCGCCGGTATCCTCCGGGGCGGTTGGAAGCCTCGCTCCATCGTCCTCCATCACCATCACATCCCCCGGTTCACCCGTTTCGTCATCATCCGTTTCTATGTAGACGCCTTGAACCCCGTCGGTAAAGGTCCAGGTTCGGCGACGGACATCGGCGGAAAACCCCCACCCGGTAAAACTCGTCCCGTTTAACCGGCGAATCGCTACCGGCTCTCCCAGGCCTGCGGAAAGCTGCCGTGTTTTATCCTGCCATTCCAGGTTTTGGGTCTCTATGGCTATGTCTTCCGAGTCTACCTGGATACGGACGCCGTTCTTCATAGAGATATTTCCGGATTCAAGTTGTACCGATGCGTTCCTGGCGTGGCCGACGGCGTTTATATCGTCTGCGGCTGTATTGAACTGTTCAAATGAAAAATTTTTCAGTTCCATGGTTTGGCGTTTTTCGTACCGTTCCGCCCCTTCGGCTTCAAACCGTACCAAGGGACTTCCGTCCTTGACGCGGACATATTCTACATCGTTCATCACGACATTGGGCTGATCTTCATCATCCAGGGAGATTGGACCGTAGTCAAAAGAACAGGAGACCAGGGTAAAGAGGAGGAAAACGCACGCCGCAAAGGAGAAATCCCGCCCCATCCGCTGGTTTACCTTTGGGGCTGCCTGCGGTCCCGCACGGCGGCGATAAAATCCCTGAACAGGGGGCTGGCCGCCGTAGGCTTTGATTTGAATTCCGGATGAAACTGCACGCCCACGCCCCAAGGATGATCCGGCCACTCAACGCATTCAACCAGCTCGCCGTCGGGGGTAAAGGCCGCAAGGCGCAGTCCCGATTCGATCATAGTTTTCCGGACACTATTGTCAAATTCATAGCGATGCCGGTGCCGTTCCCAAATGTATTTCTCCTTATAGGCGTCGAAAATATGCGTGCCAGGTTCCAGGACGGTTTCACTCTTTCCCAAACGCATGGTGGCGCCGTAATTCTTTACATTCATCTGCTCTTCCAGAAGACTGATCACCGGATGCCCGGTCTCCTTGTCAAATTCGGTGGAATCCGCGTCTTCCCAGCCCAATACGTTCCTGCCCCAATCTATCACCATGATCTGCATCCCCAAACATATCCCAAAATACGGAACCTTGCTCTTCCTGGCCCAAGCTGCGGCCCGGACCATGCCGTTAATTCCCCGCTGCCCGAATCCGCCGGGTACCAATATACCGTCCGCTCCGCCATCCACCGCTCCCGGCCCCAGGATACTGTCCGGGTTATCCGTTTCCTCCAGCCGGGCGGAATCGATCTTCACCAGTTCCACGTTAACGCCGCCTTCAATGCCTGCATGGAACAGGGCTTCGTACACCGATTTATAGGCGTCATGAAGGTCTATGTACTTGCCGACAATACCGATACGGACTTTCCCCAGTTGGGAACGGAACTTATCCATCATGGCATACCAGGGTTTCAGGTTGGAATGCCGACACTCAACCCCCAGTTTCCTTAGGACTACCTGATCAAGTTTTTGATCGAAGAAAACCAACGGTATCTCATAGATTGTCGTCTCAATGTCGTAAGAAGTAAAGACCGCATCGGTCTTTACATTGGTGAAAAGAGCGATTTTTCGGCAGGATCCTTCATCCAGTTTGACCGGCGCCCGGCATATCAGGATGTCCGGCTGTATCCCCAGTTCCTGCATGGCCTTTACCGAGTGCTGGGTAGGCTTGGTCTTGAGTTCCCCTCCCGCCACCTCCGGAATAAGGGTCAGATGAACCGAAAGGGCATTGGACTTTCCCGCCTCATGAATAAGCTGCCGGGCGGCCTCCAGAAAGGGAACGGATTCGATGTCCCCGACGGTCCCGCCTATCTCCACGATGACCACATCCGTCTCGTTGTCTTCCTTTGCCACCACCTGAATCCGGCTCTTGATCTCATCGGTGATATGGGGAATCACCTGCACACAACGACCCAGGTAACGCCCCTCCCGTTCCTTGCGGATCACCGATTCGTACACCTGCCCGGTGGTAATGGAATTAGCCCGGGAAAGGGGGCCGGAAGTGAACCGGGCATAATTTCCCAGGTCCAAATCCGTTTCCGTCCCATCGTCGGTTACGTAGACCTCTCCATGCTGATAGGGACTCATGGTTCCAGCATCCACGTTGATATAGGGATCGCACTTTACCATGCGTACATTAAGTCCGCGTCCTTCAAGCAAAGCGCCCAAAGAAGAGGCCGCAACCCCCTTCCCCAGACTTGAACACACGCCGCCGGAGACAAAAATAAGCTTATTCATGCTGACCTATTATTATGACCTGACCCTCCACCGTCAATGCCTCATAGAGTTCGTAGGACTTTGCTTTGCGGGGCAAGCTCGTCCGTCCGGTACTGCCTTATATGCGATTCCTGTTCGTCGGTCCGGGACTTTGCCAGGCGAACTACTGTTCGCAAGCTTCCTTCAGATTCCACCTCACGATGGACACCCTTGCTTTTGGCTTCGGACCTCCGGTCCGCTACTTCCTGCTACCGAGCGCATAGTGGACTTTCACCGCCTAGTTACCGCCCATGCTGGGCACACCACCGCCGGGGGACCAGGGTCCGAAGGACCCCGGCCCCCCGGACCTCCCATAAAAATGGCGGGAGGCCCCTGATCCCCCAGCAGGGGTCCGGGGGCGGCGCGGCATTGTTCTCCTCCCCCCTCCCGGATGCGCTATCCCGACTGGAGAAACAGGAAGGGCATATAATAATCCTCATGCGTAAAATCTCGCGAAGTCCCACAGACTCCGGCGGCTTCCAAAGGCGTACAGGGTTACGCGCTATGCCGTACCCCTTCCCCGGAGCCGTTCAAGGCTCCTCCGTGCCAGCGCCGCATGAAGGCGGGCGGAGGAGGAAAGCTGCGCCCTATCCGCGATGAAACCAGGGTGGTGCGTTCCCTGAGGACTGTTCACCCCGATAGTCCAGAATACGCCGGGGATACGTTGCTGGTAAATGGCAAAATCTTCGCCCCCCATGACGCGCCCCACCGGCGCGACGGGAAACCTGAGGCTTCGGGCTGTTTCCGCGGCGAATTCGCTTAGGGCGGGATCGTTATTCGTGGCGGGAGTGTAGGTCCACCAACCGCAGTCAATGGCAAGCCTCATCGCTTCCGCTATACCCCGGCAACACGCCTCAAGCCGCTCGGCTATCCAGGTCAGTTTTTCCGTCGTAAAGGCACGGAACGTCCCCTCCAGCAGGGCTTCCTCCGGAATAACGTTCCAGGTAGTTCCCGCCTCAACATGGGTAAAACTCAAGACCGCCTGATCGAAGGGATCGATGGTACGGCTTAGGATGATCTGGGCCGCGTTGATAAGCTGCGCCGCCGCGACAATAGGATCCCGTCCGTGGTGGGGAGCCGCGGCATGGGCGCCTTTGCCCTTTATGGCGATCTTAAACATGCCGACCCCGGCGTGGGTCGCGCCGGGGCTTATGCCGATAAGCCCACTCGCCTGATCCGAAGCCACATGGAGCCCATAGATTTCGCTCACGTCGTCCAGGACCCCGGTCTCTAACACCTGCAATGCCCCGCCGCCGCCTTCCTCGGCTGGTTGAAAGATGAGCTTCACCGTTCCTTCCAGAGTCTCCCGCTCGTCATTGAGGAGCAGCGCCGCGCCCAAAAGACTCGTAGTATGGAAGTCGTGCCCGCAGGCATGCATGAAGCCGGAATTCCGGGATGAATAGGGAAGCCCCGACTCTTCGGTTATCGGCAGGGCGTCAATATCGCAGCGCAAGGCCACGACCGGTTTCTCGGCCTTTCCCCGAATCCGTGCCACAAGCCCTGTTTTAAGGCCGCCGCCAGGCGGAGCGGCAACCGTCTCTATGCCCGCTTTCTGTAGGATATCCCGAATCCGCGCCGTTGTTTCCACTTCCCCGTTACTCGGTTCAGGATGCTCGTGAAACCATTTGAAGTGCTGTTCAAGTCTGTCTTGCAGGTCCCGCAGACGCGCCGTTTCCATACCGTCCTCCTGTTTTCTTAACCGCTCTTTTCTTATCAGACTCTGGGTACCCGAATAAAAAACCGGCCTCTTGCGGGGTCGGCTGTAGTGAAGGCGGGATGTCCCATCCCCTCTCAACTGTTCTTGCGGATGAAAATCCCCGCAGACGGGACCGCCGCGCCGTTCCCGCGACAAGGATGATTTTGAGGATACTTACTCCATCCCTTGCTACGGTTCTTCCCGGATTACCGCTTCCTTGAAACCCGCGTTCCCAAGCATACCGGCTATGGATTCCACATCCCTAGCCTGGACTCCCGCAAGTACCACCCGGTAGACTTCGCCGCTCCGCTCATACGCCGGATTCAAGCCGGCGTTTTTCAGTTTGTCGAAAGCATCCACCGCATGACGGGGTACCCGGTAGGCCCCAATCTGGATGCGGTAACTCTTACCGGCGTCCGCCGGAGGAAGACCCGGTTTGATTTCCGCCGGGGGAAACGAGACAGGCCGAACCTGAGGCTGGACGGACGCGGCGGACTGTGGGACAGATGGCGCATCAAGAACCGGCGATTGGTTCTGCCGCATCGGAGCCGCCCGTTCGGCGGCTGTCTGAGGCTTGCTGGAAAAAGCGTCCGCGACCACCGGCGCCGGGGTCTCGGACACCGAAACCGCGGCGGGCGAGGGAACCGATGCCGGAGGCGCCACGGCTGGCCGGGCTGCGTTTATCCGGGAAACCGGCTCCGCCGGAGGACTCAGGATTTCCCGCTCCGGAGGCCGGGCCGGCCTGCCGTTATCCTGGGGCAGGGCGACGGTTTCAACAGTTTCCACCACTACCGACGCGGTACCGGTAGCGATCATGTCTAACTGTTCCGCCGCTCCCTGGGACAGGTCGATGATCCGGGCGGACACAAATGGCCCCCGATCATTCACCCGCACAACAACCGATTTGTTATTGCGCTTATTCGTTACCTTCAGCATAGTCCCGAAAGGAAGGGTTGGGTGAGCTGCAGTTAGCTGGCTGGGGGTAAAGATCTCCCCCGAAGCAGTAGGCCGCCCCCCGAATTCTGCCCCATACCAGGATGCTACCCCTTCCTGGGAGAAAATGCCGAACTGACTGTTCGGGACTTGAGCGCCGCATATCCCTACCAGGCCCAAGCCGACTAAAAATAAAACAACATTCCTTGTCATACTCATCTTATCGGCAGCTAAATCTAAAGTAGTGAGGAATCAGAGGTAAGAAAATTGCCGCGCCTTACTTCTTTTTGTCTTTGGTTCCGATGGCTTTGATTTTCTGAATCTCGTCCCGTATCACCGCGGCTTGTTCGAATTCCAGATTTTTTGCGTGTTCCAGCATTTCGGCATCCAAGGCGGCCAAAAGCAGCTTACGCTGGGCAGGAACTAAGATGTTGTAGGATTTTTTAAGGACTTCTATAGACGTGGCGGCGGCATCCTGGTTTTCCACGGCGTGGCGGGTCAGGATGTCGGCAATGGCCTTCTTCACGGTGGTAGGGGTAATGCCGTGTTCCTTGTTGTAAGCCACCTGCACGGAACGGCGGTATTCGGTCTCGGCTATGGCCGTCCGCATGGCGTCGCTCACCCGGTCGGCGTACATGATCACCTTGCCGGCGGCGTTCCGGGCGGCCCGGCCTATGATCTGGATAAGGCTCGTCAGGGAACGCAGAAACCCTATCTTATCGGCGTCCAAAATGGCGATGAACGAAACCTCAGGCAGGTCTATGCCCTCCCGCAGAAGGTTGATCCCCACCAGGATATCGAATTCCCCCTGGCGGAGCTGCGTGAGGATCTCTACCCGCTCTATGGTTTCCACTTCGCTGTGTATGTACCGTACCTTAAGGCCCAGACCGGAAAGGTAGTCCGTAAGATCCTCGGCCATCCTCTTCGTCAGGGTGAGGATGAGGGACCGTTCCCCCGCGTCTATGCGGCGGCATACTTCAGCGTAGATGTCCTCCATCTGGCCTTCCGACGGGCGTACTTCGATCTCCGGATCCAGGAGTCCCGTGGGCCTGATAAGCTGACGGACCACCCGTTTGGACAATTCCGTTTCGGTTTTGCCCGGCGTGGCGGACACGTAGATGGTCTTGCCCAGGCGCTCGACAAACTCGTCGTACCGCAGGGGCCGGTTATCCAGGGCGCAAGGAAGGCGGAAACCGTAATCCACCAGGCTCGTCTTACGGCTTCTGTCCCCGGCGTACATGGCCCCTATCTGGGGAAGGGTTACGTGGCTTTCGTCTATGAAGGTAAGGTGCGCTTTGGGGAAATAATCAATTAAGGTGTCCGGAGGATCGCCGCTTTTCCGGCCCGCCAGGGGTGCGGAGTAGTTTTCTATACCTGGGCAGTAGCCCATTTCGGTAAGCATCTCAATGTCGTATTCAACCCGCGTCTTGAGGCGTTCAGCTTCAAGGGACTTCCCGTTATTTTTGAGGAATTCGTACCGCGCGGCTAATTCGTCCTTGATGCCCGTCAGCGCGTTGTGGATCATGTCGGCAGGCATGACGAACTGCTTGGCAGGGTAGATCATAGCCCGGTCCAGCTCTTCCAGGACTTCCCCGGAAACAGGATTGAAGCGCCGGATTCGCTCCACCGTATTCCAGTCCAGGTCAACCCGGTAGGCTTCTTCCAGGTAGGCGGGAAAGATATCCAGCGTATCTCCCCGGCGGCGGAAACGGCCCCGTTCCAGAACCGCGTCGTTCCGTTCGTACTGAAGTTCCACGAATCGGCGGATCAGGGCGTCCACATCCACCGTGTCTCCGCGGGAAAAGGTAGCGGTCATCTTCCGGTAGACCTCCGGAGTCGCCAGGCCGTAGATGCAGGACACGGTCGCCACAATGATCACATCCTCCCGCTCCATAAGGCTCCGGGTAGCCGACAGCCTAAGCCGCTCAATTTCATCATTTATCGATGCGTCTTTTTCTATATACAAATCCCTGCTGGCCACATAGGCTTCGGGCTGGAAGTAATCGTAATAGGAAACGAAGTATTCCACCGCGTTGTGGGGGAAGAACCCCCTGAACTCCCGGTAAAGCTGGGCCGCAAGGGTCTTGTTATGGCTGATGATAAGGGTGGGCATTCCGACCGCTTCGATGATCTTCGCCATGGTAAAGGTCTTGCCGGAACCCGTAACCCCCTGAAGGGTTTGAAACTGATCCCCGGCGCGGATTCCGGCGGACAACGCGGCGATGGCCTCGCCCTGATCCCCCGCAGGCTGGAAGGGAGAGACGACTTCAAAGGGACGCATGGGGGCATTATGCATCTTCCGCAGCATAACGGCAATTGGCCGCGTTGCCCCATTGAAAATGTTACCCAAATTAAAATGAGGGCGCCTGAGGGAAGTTCTTGTCAGCACGGACGGGAGGACCGTAAAGTTCAAGCCGG
>JAITLF010000192.1 GCA_031278025.1 Treponema sp. | reverse complement strand
TTTGTTTTTGGGGGATGAGCAGTACCGGGGGGCCCGGAACCGGTCTGGCCGCCAGGACAATTTCTTTAGTGCGCTGAGGTACATTTTCAGTCGTTTTCTCCATGAAAACTGGTCCGCTTTATCCTTTTCGTCTGGGGAGATGAACCCGATGGGTGATACTTTGAATTCCTGATTAAAAGGGCGGGTGCCTTGACATAAGTTCTAATATTGCGGTCCAATCAATACATGAACATCCTCGCTGGTGAAGCGGCGGGGTGTCAGGTCCTTTTGTGATATAGAACAAACCATGGAGGTTGATATGGGTCAACTGGTATATGAAAAATTCGATAGACTGGAAGCTTTTATGAGGGATGTGTTCATAAAAGCCGGAGTACCCCCTGAGGATGCGGCTGTCTGCGCCGATATTCTTATTGAATCGGATAAACGGGGAATAGATTCACACGGGGTGGGACGGTTTAAACCTGTTTATATAGACCGCATCAAAGAAGGCATTCAGCAGCCGGTAACCAAATTCGAGGTTGTCAGGGATAATATGACTGTTGCTGTGGTGGACGGCCATGACGGTATGGGGCAGGTGATAGGCAAAAAATCCATGCAGATGGCGCTTGACAAGGCGGCAAAATACGGCCTGGGCATGGTGGCGGTGCGCAACTCCACTCATTACGGAATCGCGGGTTACTATGCCACCATGGCGACCAGGGCGGGGATGATAGGCATCACGGGAACCAACGCCAGACCTTCCATAGCGCCTACTTTTGGAATTGAAAACATGTTGGGGACCAATCCCCTGACTGTGGGAATTCCTACGGATGAAGACTTTCCCTTTGTCCTTGACTGCGCCACATCGGTTTCCCAGCGGGGAAAGATCGAGCATTACGACCGGATCGGCAAAACCATGCCTCATGGATGGGTAATCAACCAGGATGGCAGCAGCGAAACTGATCCCGCCAAGGCTCTGGACGGCCTGATCGTGGGTACTTCCGCCCTGGCGCCTTTGGGAGGCTTGGGGGATGAAACCGCCGGCTATAAGGGATATGGTTATGCCACAGTGGTGGAGATTCTCTCCGCAGCCCTACAGCAGGGCTGGTTCCTCAAAATGCTTTGTGGATCCGATGCGGAGGGCGAAAAGATTCCCTATCATCTGGGTCATTTCTTTATCGCCATCAATATTTCGTTCTTTATCGAAGTGGACAAATTCAAAAAAACAGCCGGGGATATCCTGCGGGAACTCCGCGCTTCGGCAAAAATGCCCGGACGGGAGCGGATCTATACCGCCGGTGAAAAGGAATACCTGGCGTGGCTTGTCAGAAAGGATACGGGGGTTCCTTTAAATGAAAGTCTTAGAAAGACGATCATAGCTTTGAAAGAAGAATACCGGCTTGATTCGTATGAATTTAATTTTTAAGAGTTGGTGGTATTGACAGTAAGGTCTTCCTAAAACCAAGGCAACAGCATTTAATACTACTAATAATTGAAACGCCTGATAAACGGCGTTTCTAGTTTGATGCGAATACCTTGGGATTGATCACAAAAAGACAGTCCACAGCTTTACAAAAAACCAATGACCAAATCTTCTTTGAGGAAGAATAATGGTAACATACCGATAATATACGGGGAAAACAGCGTTTGTATATAGTATCAAATGCTGTTGCCGTATCCTAAAACAGAACCCGTATAGAGAACGCTTACATTCTTTCCCGAATGGCAACGTTTACTTCGATTTTCCCATGGGAGCCGAGTTCCATGGGGACAATAAGGGCTTCCACCTTGAGGTCGCTGGAGACTTCAAGATTGTCCCCGACAAAGAGAGCCGGAGGAGTCAGGTCAAATTTAAAGCCAAGATCGTGAAGTTTGGTAACCGCTTGGGCGGTAATCATGTTGGCAAGCTCCTGAATGGTGGCTTTGGCCATGTCATCCAAGGCAGGCAGTTTTTCACCGTTCATGATGCTGGCCACTGCCAGAGCGGTATCTTTAGTCATATCAAACCGAACCTGCCCTATCACATCTCCAGCAAGTCCAACCACTGCGGCAACCCCCATAATAGACAACGTTGAAGATTTGAGGTACAGATCACTGCGTTTCACATTTTCATAAACCTGGCTTTTAAGAATACTAAAAGCCGCCTCAACAAACGGGTTGATGTATTCAACTCTCATATATTAATGCTCCTTTACCAAAGCTAACTACGCACAAACGCGGAAACCGGATCTTTCGCTATAGGCTGCCAATCATCTAGCGGAAGCCGTTCATTTCTTCCCATAACAACAAACCCGCCACGTTTCAACTTTTCGGAAAATTCGGCGATAATTTTTTCCTGGTTTTGAAGGGAAACAAAGGACAGGAAATCCCGAGCTATAATGATATCCACTTCGGGAATTTGGTTCTCATTCAGGATATCATGATATTCAAATAGGATTGCATTCTTTATCTCCTGACTAAAGCTATACCCGTTTTTACCACGTACCATAAAACCCCGGATAAATTCAGGCACATCAGCCAGGTCAAAAATCATATTCGGCGCCGTTGATATAGAAAGAATATCATTATCATTAGCCCATATCTTGATATGACCATTAGGATACCGTGACTTTAGTATACACGCCATTGAAAAAGCTTCATAGCCCTTCCCGCAACCAAGATTCCAGACCTGGATGTTATTAGAACTTAGCTTCGGCAGGATGCTCTTGACCTGAAAGGAATACTCATCGTCCCAGAACGATCCGGTATGAGGAGAATAGAAATCGGCCAGGAAGTTATCCGCATCCTGGACATTCCTGAGTTGGGCTTCTTTGTTTGAATGGATGTCCATCCACTTCGTAAACCGCTTCTTAAACCACTGGTCGTTGAGAGGGCTCACGATAAACCCCTTGAGGACGGTCAGACCATCCTTGATAAAACCAAGCGCGGAATCGGCAACTTCGGCGCGTTGCTCCAAAACAGGTTCCACAGGGGGCGGTGGTACAAAATAGCTTTCCCCAGCCTCCTGAATCGCGGACCGGGGTTTCTGCTTTTCATCCTCGCTCTGGGTAAAAATACGGACCACATCAAGGATGATGTAAAGATCCCCCTGTTTTTCCACAACCCCGCTGATATATTTAATATTGATGTCCCCAAAGATAGGATGGGGGGGCTGAATCGTACCGGAATTGATGCCTACAACCTTGTCAATCTTATCGACGATGGTACCATAAACCCGATCTTCAATTCTCAGGATGAGCATGTTTTCCTGGGCGTCTACTTTAGTATCCACCGAAAGATGAAAGAAAGTCCTCAAATCAATGATAGGAATGATGTCGCCCCGGAGGTTGTAAACCCCCCGAACAAAAGAAGCGGCGTTAGGCACATAGGTAAACTTATCAGCCTTGGCAATTTCCTTGACATTCATGATGTCAACGCCATAATCTTTACCGGCCAGAGAAAACGTAACCATCTTAAAGTCAACGTTATTAACCTGCTCTTTTTGTTCCTGAATTTCGGCGTTCACCTTCGCCAAATCTTTTATCACTGCTGCCATGACTTCCCTCGCTACCTGGTTGACGCTTCGCGCGCCCGGCGTTGTTCAAGCTCCTTACGGAGCCCCAGTTCTAGGAGCTGACTTACATCTATGATAAGTGAAACCGAGCCATCGCCCAAGATTGACGCACCGGCAATTCCCGGGGAATTGGTATACTGATCCCGCAGAGGCTTAATGACGACATCTTCCTCGCCGATAAGGCTGTCCACCATAAAACCCATCTTCTTTTCAGCAGTACCCACAATGACGATGAAGTTATAGTCCTGGCTTTCTTCGGTCTTGATGCCGAACAGCCGGTTGAGTCTGAGCAGGGAAAGCACATCGTTACGGATGTTAAAGACCTCATAATTGTCGATCATCCTGATATCTTCGGGCTTGATCCGCAGGCTCTCTATGACCGAAGTGATGGGGATAGAATAGATTTCTGTTCCCACCCGGACCAGAAGACCCTGGATAATCGCCAGAGTCAGCGGCAGTTTGATGATAAACTTGGTACCCTTGCCCCACTCCGAAGAGACCGTAGCCGAACCGTTGAGCTTCTCGATTTGCCGGCGCACCACATCCAGGCCGACCCCCCGTCCAGATATGGCGGTAATCGTCTTGGCGGTAGAAAAACCGGCCTCAAAGATAAGGTTGAAGGCTTCCACATCGGACAAAACCTTGTTGGGACTGATGAGGCCTCGTTCCACCGCCTTGGCCTTGACTGCATCAACGTCTATGCCCTTGCCGTCGTCGGAAATTTCGATGAGGATCATATTCCCTTCGTTGGCGGCCCTAAGGATGACCATGCCCTCTTCAGGCTTACCCGCCGCCCGGCGTTCTTCCTGGGACTCAATTCCATGATCTATGGAATTTCGTACCGAGTGCATAATCGGGTCCAGCAGATCTTCAATGACCGATTTGTCGAGTTCGGTTTCCTCACCTTCGATGACCAGATTGATCTTTTTATTGAGGGACTTGGAAAGGTCCCGAACCAGCCGTGGGAAACGGCTGAAGATCTGACTGATGGGCACCATGCGGATACGCATAACCCCTTCCTGGAGTTCGCCGGTAATACGGCCCAAATTCTGGGAGGTGGAACGGAATTTGGCCGCGCTACCTTTAAGGGATGCCTCAAAACTATCAAAAAGGGAAAAAATATCCCCATACTGATCCCCTATTTCCTTCCGTATGTCCTTAACAGTTTTACCCGTCTGCATATCCTCCAGATAATCGGGCAGGCTGTCGAAAAGATTCTTTATTTTTTCCCGGTAAACCGATTCGATATCATGCAGGTCCGCTAAAAGATCGTTGAATTGATTGTTGATCTGGTTGAAGGTCGCTTTGGTGATAACCGTCTCGGAAACCAGGTTAAGGAGGTCGTCTATACGCTTGGAATCGACCCGCAGTATGGACCCCGCCTCTTTTCCGGCTTTCCTGGCATCTGCCGCCGTAACTTTGCGCTCGTCCCCTCCAGTGGGGGCAACGACAGGCTCCGCCGGGGGAGCAGGAACGGGAACCGGGACCGGTGTGGGAGCGGGGACCAAAACCGGTGTGGGAGCGGCAGTCTGAGAAGGAGCGGCTTCCGTACCCGTATCGGGAAGGGCGTCTATATTCTTGATGTCCGCAGAAAGGCTCACATCGGGAATAACCACATAGCTCATAAGCTCATCGCCGGTTTTACGAGTAGCCAGATAATAGTCTACTGTGGGATAAAACACATCTTCGTAGAGCTTTTCAAAGTCCGGCGATGTTTTCAGAATCGTACCGAGATTCTTAATAGCCGCGTACACCTGAATACCGCCGACGGTATTCATCAGACTATTTTCATCAAACTGAACTGAAATACGATAGATTGGCATACCGCCGGATACGGATTGCTTCATTTCCAGGATATCATATTCGGAAGGCATGGCGGGAGACACGGTTCCGGAAGTAGGAGGCACGGAACGGACCGGCTGCGCAGGAAGCGCGGCAGGTTTGGCGGCTCCTTTTTCCCGGGAGGTCCCATCGGGAAGCAGGGACGAAAGACGACCTGCTATCTGGGTAGTATCCTGCTGATAAACGGAACCGTTCATCCGCTGTTCCAGCATAGCCTTGATAACATCAATCGCCGAAAGAAGCGTATCGACCACCTCTTCAGTAACCACCAACTGATCCGACCGGATGGCATCAAGGACATCTTCGACCAGATGGGTAAAATGGGAACGTTCCATCATTTCTACCGTAGCAGATCCGCCTTTTAAGGTATGCGCAGCCCGGAAGATCTCATCTACCGCATCTTTGTTACCACCTTCATTCTCAAGTACCAGGATATTCTGTTCCAGCGTGTCCACCTGCATCTGGGCTTCGCTGAAAAAATCTTTGAGAAGTTCCTCATTATTGGGATCCAAATAATCACTCATAATTAACTAAATCTTATACACATTTCATCTTACGTCAAGATAGGGACGATGAACCATTCATATCTATCCCCTTCTATCATCCCTATCTATTCCCCTGTCTAAGGAAGAAAGTGAGTTTATAACGGGAATCTGTCCCTAAAAAGGGTTAAAAACGATTTCCCCCTTAGGGATGCTGACGGCGGTTACAACTAACCTGACCGGATCATTGGGTTCCGCATCCCCTTTCAGGGCCGCCTGCGTTTCAAGCCCCAGGGCAGGGATCAGGACCGTTGCCCGTGCGCCCCTCTTTTCCAGAACTATCCCGTCCCACGGGGAGCCTTTTCTGCCGACCAGGTAAACCGCCGTCCAATGGGCGCGGGAGGCCCGCTCCGCACGGGCAACGGCGGACGCGGCGGCTTCCCCGGCGGCCAGGGCCGTCAGCACCGCGTCCCCGTCTGCGGGAGGGATGTCCCGGTACGCGCCGGCTCCCAGCAGGGCGCGGATCTGCTGGTGGGCCAGGAGGTCCGTATACCGCCTGAGCGGGCTCGTTACCTGGGTGTAGTGCGTAAGGCCTAGACCGCTATGGCGTCCGGGCTTTACCGAAAGGGTTCGGGGGCGCATACACCACCTGAGTTGATAGGAACCAGCCAGACCCGGCAGGGGATCACGGGGAAGATCTCCGGCTTCCTGGGTTACAAAGGGAAACGGTAGCAGCGTCGCCCCGTGGACCGCCCTATGGGCCGCCCAGCGGGCCGTCCCTTCCCCGGCAAGAAGCATACATTCCCGGACCATGCCCGCAGACCGGTAGGCGGTTATGGGGTGAATAGCCGCTTCCCCCTCCCTGACTGTGATATGAACCTCCGGAATGTCTATGCGTACTGCGCCGGCGGCGGTCCTCCGGGCAAGGTTCCGTTCCGCAATGCGGAAGAGGCCCGCAAGATGCCCCGCATAGGGGCCGGCGCGCCCTGCGGCTTCGGCATCGCCCCGGATGGCGGCGTCCGCATCTTCATAGGTCAGCCGGATTACTCTAACCCAGGAAGGGACGATTTCAGTTTCCGCGGCAGAGCCGTCTTCCCCTAGGGTAATCTTGAAGGAGAGGGCCGGGGAAACCTCCGCAAGGCCCAGCGCATAGGCCGGAAGCGTTTCTTCCGCCAGCATACGGGAACTCCCTTCGGGGAGGTACAGGGTAGCGCCCCGGTTCCGGGCCTCAATATCGGCGGGGCTTCCCGGCAGGATGGACGCGGCGGGATCTGCCACATGAACCCACAGGCAATTCCCTTCCAGGGCGACCGCATCGTCCGGGTCGGCGCTCCAGGCATTGTCGATGGCAAAGGCCGGAAGGCCGGTCAAATCCAGACGGTCCTCCTCCGGGGGCGGAAGGCCGGGAACTACCTGCGGTGAAACCGGGGAAACGCCGAATCGCGCCGGGTGGGGATTAACCGTCGTGGTCCAGGCGCCGCAACGGAGCAGGATACGGTGAGCTTCTTCCGGGGTTTCCGGACGGCCCAGGTCCTTGAGGGTGCGGCTCTTTTCAGCCTTGCCCAAGGCCAGGGCTTCCACATCCTGAAGAAACCGCCCGTCGCCCTGGGGCGCCGGCTGCGGAGCGGAATCCGGCGCGCCGAGCCGCTTTTTAAGGCGCTGCAAGAAGGCTTCCCGCTCCCGGATTTCCCGCTGTTTTGCTTCCCGCTTCTGTTCGTCCGCAGCCACCGCTACGGCATCACGGGGACGGAGGGCCTGCACGGTTCCTGAAAAGTAGATCCCCTCTTTAAGGAGGCCGTAGGCGGACCAGGCGCTCCGGGGGCTAAAATCACCGTAGGCCAATTCCGCAAGTTCTTTGAGGGGGACCGCGCCGCCTTGAAGGTCGCCTTCTAGAAGTTCCCAGGCTTCCCGGACATTTGCCTGAGAAGGGGGCAGGGCCGCTTCTTCCACCGACCGGACCGGACCGGGATGTACCAGTTCCACATCCTTTTCCCGGACCTTAAGGGTTTCCCCGCCGGCAAAGGCAATTTCCAGTTTTTCCCCCGCAACGCCGCGTACCAGGGCAGGGCGGTTTTTATACGCTACCAGGCTTTTGTCCGTAATCATGGGAGTTAGTCTACCACAAGCGGGGTATACGGCGGAACCCTGGCGAAACTTCCCGTGGTCTTAAACTGCCCCACCGGGTCCGGGAGGCGCCTCCCGCAGGGGTTCGGGGGCAGCGTCCCCAGCGCCTAGACCTCCGCGAAGGCCTTGTTCAGCCGTTCCCTGGCAGGCGGGCTGGTAAAGTGGGACACCGCCGGGACCACGATGAAGGGAACGATGATGGCGATGCTCGCCGCCAGGGGGGAACGGCTTGAACCCAGGATAAAGAAGAGGGCGATCATTACCGCCGAACCGGTGAAAAAACCCGCGTACGCCCCGGCCTTGGTTACCCGCCGGGAGTAGAGGCTCAGGATGTAGGGCGCGGCAAAGGAACCGGAGATGACGCCCCAGGAAAGGGACATCAGGTACACGATGATGCCGATTTGGAACCGGGAAATAAAATAGGAGATAATGATAAATATCAGCGAGAGGAAGCGCATCATCGCTACCGACCGGTCCTTGCCGGCTTTGGCTTCCTGCCGGGAGGGGTAGAGGTCTATGGCCACCGCGGAGGAGGAAACCAGCACCAGGGAGGACAGGGTGGACATGGAAGCCGAAAGGATAAGGAGGAGGATCAGCGCCAAAAGAACCTGGGGCAGGTTGTTGGTGAGCAGCGTCGGGATGATCAGATCGTACTGAATCACCCCGGCGGCGTTTTTCGGGACCGTCGTGATGTCGAAGAAGACGTGGGAGGAAGCCCCGGTGTAGTAGGCGGTAAAGCCTATCACCAGGGCGAAGACGGTGGTAACAACAGCCGCCTTGTGGATCACTTTTTCGTTCTTGATGGCGTAAAACTTCTGCGTCATCTGGGGCAGGCCCCAGGTACCGAAGCTGGTCATAAACACCAGGGAGATCACGGTCAGCACGGAAGGTTGCTGCGCCGCGGGAACGTTGACCGGGTAGTTTGCCTGTATCGTATCCAGGATTCCCAAGACGCCGCCTGAGGGGGCGGTGAGGACCAGGACCATGACCGCCGCACCGAAAAACATGATGATTCCCTGGATGAAGTCCGTAACGGCTATGGCGAAGTACCCGCCCAGGATAAGGTAGACCCCGGTAAAAAGGATCATGATGAGGAGGGCTATGTCGTAGGGTATGCGGAACACGGCTTCAAAGAGATGCCCCAGTCCCTTAAAGACCGACGCGGAATAGGGAAGCAAAAAAAAGAAGATGAGGGATGCCGCCACCGGCTTTAAGTGTTTGGCTCCGTACCGCTCCTGGAGGAATTCCGGCATGGTCATTGCGTCCAGGTTCTGGGTCATGCGCCGGGTCCTGCGGGCCAGGACAAGCCACGCGGCCCCGGCTCCGATGACGGCGTTTCCCAGGGCTATCCACAGGGCGTTAAGGCCGAACTGCCACCCCTGGGTGCCCGCGAACCCGATGAAAATTACCGCTGAAAAGTAGGATGTCCCATAGGCCACCGCGGAAATCCACGGCCCCAGGGTCCGTCCCCCCAGGAAAAAGTCCCCCAGGGTTTTGGTCTTGCGCATTCCCCAGATGCCGACCCCCGTCATCACCGCGAGAAATATCACGAGAAAAACAATACCGATACTCATGCTTGAACCCTCCTTTTGAACGCCTTTTATTATGAAAGTGATTTATATGAAAGCGAGGTAATTGTACTTGCCGGGATCGTGTTCGGCAAGGCCGCGTAGCTATTCCAAAAAACCAAACCGAAGGGCAGGGGAGACCCGTAAAGCGGAACGCTTCATTTAACGCCCTCCTTTAATCGAAACGAAGGGCAGTGAAGACTTGTAAAGCGGAACACTTCAATCGAAGGCAGGTTTTGGCACTTGATCCCGAAGACGCCGCAGGATCGGGGACGGGCGGGATCCCAACTCACCTTGAAAAAGGCGCATTTAAGACAGTTTGGAGCGCGGGGGGAACCGGAAGGCCCATCGTCAGGAATCATGGGCCGCAGGATACCACAAAAAAACATTCTTGCGAATAATGCCTTTTTACGCTATTCTTCCGGCAGCATGACGAAACTTACAGGAATTTCAGTATCCGCCGGCGTCGTAATTGGGAAGGCTTTCCTGTATTTGGGGAGCGAGCTTCCGGATATTCCCCGGTATGATATAAAAGAAAATCAAGGTGAATCCGAATGGATACGGTTTCAGAAAGCACGGGAGGAGGCGGTTGGGGAAGTTGCGGCCCTGCATGAGCGGGCCAAGCGGGAGATGGCCAGGGAACAGGCGGATATCTTTGCCGCGCATCTCATGATGCTGGACGATCCGGATTTTCAGGCGCAGATTAAAAACCGGCTGGAATCGCGGCGTGAAAACATTGAGTGGGTGGTCAGTGAAATTTCCCACGAAATGACGCAGAAACTTGCGTCCGTGCCGGACGATTATCTGCGGGAACGGGCCCTTGATATCTCCGATGTGTCTAACCGCATCATCAACGCCCTTCTTGCAATCAAGCAGTTTTCCCTGGCTTCCCTTGAGGAAGACGTCATCCTGGTGGCCCACGATCTGCTCCCGTCGGAGGTGCTTACTATGAACCGGAAGTATGTGAAGGGCATCGTCATGGACATGGGGAGCCGGACATCCCATACGGCGATTCTGGCCCAGGCGTTCAATATTCCCGCCGTGCTGGGGCTTTCCACCGCTACCCGTGAGATATCCAGCGGGGATACCCTGGTGATAGACGGCGCCTGCGGCCATGTCATCGTCAACCCGCCGGCCAACGATATGGCCCGGTACCGGAAAGCCATCGGGCGATACGAGCGTATGGTAGCGGAGAGTCTGAGCATAGGGGAGCTTCCCGCAGAAACCCTGGACGGGTACCGGTTATGCCTCAAGGCGAACATCGAAATGCATGAGGAGGCAGCGCAGGCCCTCCGGTACGGCGCCGAAGGCATAGGCCTTTACCGCTCGGAATTTTTCTTTCTGACCCCCGGCCAGACGGCGGACGAGGAGCATCAGTACCGTGCGTATAGCCGGCTCCTTACGGACATGGGGGGAAAGCCGGTTACCATCAGGACCCTGGACGCAGGGGGCGATAAGATACTCCCGGAATTTCAGGATGAGAATGAGAAGAACCCCCTGTTGGGGTGGCGGGCCATACGGTTCTGCCTGTCCATGCCGGAATTTTTCAAAACTCAGCTGCGGGCCATCCTGCGCGCCGGCGTAACCGGCAATGGGCGGATCATGTTCCCCATGATTTCCGGGATTGAGGAACTGGAGCAGGCCCTCCTCCTGTTGGACGAGGCTAAATCCGAATGCCGCCGCCGTAAGCAGCCCTATGCGGATGCGATTGAAGTGGGAACCATGATCGAGATCCCCGCCGCCGCCATGACCGCCGACATCCTGGCCCGCCGGTCGGATTTTTTTTCCATAGGAACCAACGATCTTGTTCAGTATTCCCTGGCGGTGGATCGGGGGAACGAGAAGGTCAACTACCTGGCCCAGTGGTCTCATCCGGCCCTGCTCCGTTTCCTCAAGCGGATCATCGACGCCGCCCATGAAGGGAAAATCACGGCGGCCATGTGCGGGGAACTTGCCGGTATTCCCAAAGCCGCCGCCCTGCTTGTCGGCCTGGGCCTGGACGAATTCAGCATGACCGCCTCGTCTATACCCCTGGTTAAACGGATCATCCGGGGAACCACCCTTGCGGATTGCCGGGACCTGGCGCAACAGGCCCTGGAATGCGCTTCCTCTCCGGAGGTTACGGCCCTGCTGGACTGCTGGATGGCTGAACGGTTTCCCGGCCTGTAGTGTCCCGGCACGAGATGCCCCCGGTTATCCCCCGGCCACGGTGAAATTACCAGGGCGAGCGCAGTAAACAGTCGTAGGGAACAGCCGCCACAGGTTCCCTTACCGCCGCCGGCGGTACTGACGGCGGCGGGGCCTGCGGCGTGTAAACCCGGGTTTACGGCGTGCAAACCCGGGTTTTTGCGCCGCAAAAATGTTTTTGCGCTGTACAAAAGTGTTTTTGCGCTGCGGAAAAATGTTTTTGCGTTGCGGAAAAATGTTTTTGCGCTGCGGAAAAATGTTTTTGCGCTACGGAAAAATGTATTTGCGCTGCGGAAAAGTGTTTTTGCGCTGCGGAAAAGTATTTTTGCGCTGCGGAAAAGTGTTTTTGCGCTGCACAAACCCGGGTTTCTGATCGAAAAACCCGGGTCCGGCAACACCGGAGCCCCGGCGGGGGTATTCTTTTTTAATGCGCTCGCCCTGCTCCCCGGCTGCGCCGGTATTGATTAACGGAGGATGCGATGGGACGCTTCAGGATTAACGAAGACACTGTTTTACGGGACGCGGGGGAACCGGACACTCCCCTCATTCTGGAATTTATCCGGGGCCTTGCGGAATACGAGCATCTTCTGGATATGGTAAGCGCCACGGAAGCTGATCTGGCGAAGTACCTTTTTCGGGAACGCCGTGCCGAAGTCCTCATCGGCGAATACCAGGAAAAGCCCGCAGGTTTCGCCCTCTATTTTCACAATTTTTCCACCTTTTTGGGCAGGCCGGGCATCTACATCGAAGACCTCTTTGTTAAACCCGAATACCGGGGCAAAGGACTCGGCAAAGCCCTGTTCGCCCGGATCGCGGCAATCGCGGTGGAGCGGGACTGCGGCCGCCTGGAATGGGCGTGCCTTGACTGGAACGAACCTTCAATCAAGTTCTACAAAAGCCGGGGAGGGCGGCCCCTGGACGAGTGGACCACCTACCGGCTCAGCGGGGACGCGCTGAGGAAGCTGGCGGTGATTAACACGGGACGGCCCTGAAGGGAGTCAGCCGTTTTTTGCCGATAAATCATGGCGGATGACTCCGCGGGGCTGATCGGAACGGCTCCCGTACAGCCTCATCCATACACTGATTTTACTTTTTTATATGCCCGCGCCCTGCCCTATTGGTGTAACCCCTGCCGGAGAAGTATATTTTACCCTATGATAAACGCCTCTTATTTACTTCAGCTTTCCCGGACGCGGCAAAACGCCCGTCCGCTTATGCGTAACCGGTTGTCCCTGATCGCCGGTTGTTTTCTGGCTGCCTGCCTGCTGTGCGGAACCCTGGGTTTCACCGCCTGCGCCTCGGCGGGCAATACCGGCGGCCTGTCCGGTAAGGCCGATCTTTACGGCGGGTTGGGACAAGCCTCCGATGCGGTCCCCTTTATGGCGAAGGCCCGGACGGGAACGCTGCCCAACGGTCTGCGGTACTATATCCTGGAAAACGCCCGGCCTGAAAACCGGGCTTTCCTGACCCTGGCGGTAAACGCCGGTTCGGTGCTGGAAACCGAGGCGGAACAGGGGCTTGCCCATTTTACGGAACACATGGCCTTTAACGGGACCAGGCGTTTCCCCGAACAGGAGATGATCGACTACCTCCGTTCCCTGGGAATGCGTTTTGGCGCCGATGTAAACGCCTATACCTCCTTCAACGAGACCATTTACGGTATTGAAGCGCCGGTAGAAACCGGGGAAGACGGGATCAAGCGCATCCCCGCAAAAGCCCTGGCGGTGCTTGACGACTGGTCTTACGCCGTTACCTTTAACCCCGAAGATGTTGAAGACGAGCGGGCGGTCATCATGGAAGAATACCGCGCCAGGCTTGGGGCCGGTGAACGGGTCATGCAAAAGGTACTGCCCGTCCTGTTCCGGGGGTCGCCGTATGCGAACCGGCTCCCCATTGGATTGCCGGAAATCATCCAGAACGCCCCGGCGTCCCGGCTGGAGAATTTCTACAAAACCTGGTACCGGACCGATAACATGGCGGTCATCCTGGTGGGGGACTTTGACGGGGCCGTGTTGGAGGCGGAACTGGCCGCTCATTTTACCGCCCCTCCTCCATCTTCCCCCCTTAACCGGCCTGTCTATGAACTTCCTAAACCGGAAAAGGACAGCCTGAGAATAGAGATCGTTACCGATCCCGAATACCCCTATCCCCGGTTCGACCTCTATTACCGGGAGGCGCCCCAACCGCTGAGGGGAGACTTGGCCTCCTACCGCCAGGGCCTTATCGACGCCCTTATAGACCAGATATTCACCATGAGGATAGAAGAGGCCACCTCCAAGCCGGAGACCCCCTATATCGCTGCGGGGGCTTGGGAGCATCGGTTTGGGTTGGAATCCCGCTTCTACGCGCTTTCGGCTGTTGCCAAGTCCGGCGCGGTCCGCGAAACCTTACAGGCGATTCTGCGGGAAAAGGAGTCCATAAGCCGCTATGGATTTACCGCCGGGGAAATTGACCGGGCAAAGCGCAGCCTCATTTCAAACTTCATGCAGCAGGCTGCGGAAAAAGACCGGCAGCCGTCAAACCTCTTTACGTTTTCCTTTGTCTCTCACTTTTTGCAGAATCGAAATGTTACGGATGTTGAGTGGGAACTGGACGCGATTACCAGGATGCTCCCCGGCATAAGCGCCAAGGAAATACGGGCGGAGGCAAAAAATTACTTTGCCTTCAACGACATCACCCTGTTCCTGATTGCCCCCGAAGCCGAGGCGGGCAAGCTCCCGGACGCGGCGGAGCTTCAGGCTATTCTCGCGGCAAGCCGGAAGGAGCGCATACCCCGGCCCAAAGAGACCCCGGTCAGCGATAAGCTGCTGGACCAGGAGCCCGAAGCCGGACGCATCATCAATGAAAGCTTAGACGCCGAAACCGGCGCCCTCCTTTGGGAACTGAGCAACGGCGCCACGGTGATTCTGAAAGAAACACGCAACAAGAACAACGAAATTATCCTTTACGCCATAGCCCGCGGAGGCGTTACCGGCGCGCCGGAATCGGAGGAAGTTTCCGTAAATCTCGCGACGGAAATGATGAACGTTTCCGGCATGGGGCCTTATTCGCGGACGGAACTCTTGCAAAAGCTGGCGGACAAGCAGGTTTCCATCGCCTACTGGACCACCCTGTTTCACCGGGGTCTTGAAGGCTACGCCGCTTCCGGGGACCTTAAGACCCTGTTTGAACTCCTCTACCTCGGCTTTACCCAGCCCCGGCTTGATTCCAGCGCGGTGGCGGCCATGCTGGATCAGTACCGGACTACCCTGGCTCAAAAGAACGAAAATCCCGAGGCTGTCTTTAGCGATGAAATAAGCCGGGTTATTTCCGGGAACAACCGCTTTAGCAGGCCCGTGGAACTCGCGGACCTGGAAAAGGTACATCCCCAGGCGGCGCTGGACTTTGTACGCCGGGGTCTTGGTCCCCAGGACTACACCTTCGTGTTCACCGGTAACCTGGACATCCCCGCTGTTCGGGGCTATGCGGAAACCTATCTTGCCGCCATTCCCCGCACGGAAGCAAGCATGAATACCTGGACGGATCCGGGGATTCTGCGTCCGGGAAAAACCGAAAAGGCCATTTACAAGGGAAAAGAAGAGAAGAGCCTGGTATTCATGGGCTGGTTCCTAAACGAAACGTACGATGAACGGCAACGAGCCGCGGCCCTGGTTTTAACCGAATACCTGGACATCATCCTGACCGAAGAAATACGGGAAAAATTGGGAGGGGTATACAGCATTTCCGCCGGCGCGTCCCTCTCGTCCCTGCCGCCCCCCGACGGCGAGCTGACGATGAGCAGCTATTTCGCCTGCGATCCCCGCCGGGCGGCGGAATTGAGCGAGGCCATCATCCGGCAACTTGAGGGTATCGCCGAAGGGACCATCAACGCCGAAACCTTCACAAAGGCGGCGGAAGCCCTAAAAAAGAGCTGGGAAGTATCCATGCAGAGCAACTCCTACATAGCCCGGAACTACGGGAACCTTGCGGTTACCCTGAACTTGCCGCTCAACCAGTTGGATAAGCGCCCCGGCCTGTACGCCGCAATTACCCCGGCGGAAATCCAGGACCTCTGCCGCCGCCTTCTCCCTGGGGGACCTGCGCGGATCATCCTGTACCCGGAGGGATGGGACAACTAAAAAAAAGAAACCGCTCCAGCCCACGCGAAAACGCTTCAAGCTGGAACGGTGCCTTCCCGGTACGTTCACCTGATTAGCCGAACTTAGCCGGGAGTTATCGAGGCTTTTACCCCATAAATTCCCGGCTAACCGCTCATCACCTATTGAAGGAGCTGGAGGACCGCCTGGCCTCTCTGATTGGCCTGGGCCAACATCGCATTACCCGCCTGGCTAAGGATCTGGTTCTTGGTAAACGCAACCATCTCATTCGCCATGTTGGTGTCCCGTATACGGGATTCAGAGGCTTGCAGATTTTCGGCCCCAACGTCAATGCCGCGGACTGCGTGTTCCAGCCGGTTCTGGTAGGCGCCCAGATCGGATCGTTGTTTGTTGATCCGCTTCAGCGCCTCATCAAGGGTTCCAATGGCACGGTTGGCGCTGTCCGGTTCGGACAGCGAAAGAATGGAGTCGTCACCAACACTGCGGACCCCAAGGCCCTTGGCTGTCATGGTGCCGATAAACACCTGCTCCCGCTGATCCATATTGGCGCCGATATGGAGCCACATAGAAGCGGTTACCTGGTTTTCGCCGACGGGCCGGCCAAACCTTCCGGTCAGGAGGTTCATCCCATTGAACTGGGCGGTAGAAGCAATCCGATCAATCTCGTCAATCAAAGCTGAAACTTCGATCTGGATATACATCCGGTCTTCTGCGGTATAGATACCGTTCGAAGACTGAACCGCCAGTTCGCGCAGGCGCTGAACAATATCTTCGGATTCCTGGATATACCCTTCCGCAGTCTGAATGAATGAAATACCATTCTGTGCGTTCTGTGACGCCTGATTCAAACCGCGGATCTGGCTCCGCATCTTCTCAGAGACAGCAAGTCCCGAAGCATCATCACCGGCCCGGTTGATGCGCAAGCCGCTCGACAGTTTCTCCATGTTCTTGTCCACATTCGACTGAGTAACCCTGAGGGACCTGTCAGCAAACATCGCGCTTAAGTTGTGATTAATAATCATCTTCACTCCTTTGGCATTTCCGGCGCACCGCTGCCCTATACAGTGTTTAGCGCCGTGGCATCCATGCCGGAAATTTTTCCTATGGAAAAATCCCATTTTAAAATTTGTGCCATTAACCCCCGACCCGTCCGTATCCGGAAGGGTGAGGGAGAACAGGCGTTTCCGAAACGACTGTTTCGAATACGTCCCCGCTTTTATACGGTTTTGTTCTTCCCTGAACAAAACCAGGGAGGCCCGACGGGCACATGGTCTCATTCAGTTTCATTATAAATATCGGTGTTTATAAAAGGGTCTTTAGGGAATTCTTCGTTTGGCCTATGGTCTTAACCGATTGGCAGGCTCCCCGCCGGAAGGGACTTTGACGCCGGTAACTTCTTTTTCGCTGCCTTTTGATACCGGGTTTTATATTCCCTGGTTACCGCCTGTCTTTCTTTCGAATTTAACCCCATTCGGGCGCCTTCCTTTAAGCGTCCGTATTTTGGGGTAACGTTTTCAATGAAGCAACGCGGAATCTTGCCAGGGGCTAAGGGGTATAGTATACTTTTTTTATGCATCAATCCCCCCTAAACTTGCTTTCCAGTTGTACTTCCGGCGGCTGCGGCGCTAAACTGGGGCCCGGCGAGTTGGCGGACATCCTTGCCGCCCTGGAAGTAAAGCGGGACCCGGCTCTCCTGGTTGGCTTTGGCGGCAGGGACGATGCCGCAATATACCGCATCGACGATGAGCGCGCCCTGGTTTCCACCGTGGATTTCTTCTCCCCCATGGTGAACGACCCCTTTCTTTTTGGTAAAATCGCGGCGGCCAACGCCCTCAGCGACGTTTACGCCATGGGCGGCAAACCCCTGTTCGCCCTTAACCTGATCTGTTTTCCCGAAAAAACGGACCGCGCTATCCTCAAGGATATTCTCGCCGGCGGGGCGGCCAAGGCGCTGGAGGCGGACACGGTGATTGCCGGGGGCCACTCCATCTTCGATCACGAACCCAAGTACGGCCTGGCGGTTACGGGCGTTGCCGATCCCCGGCGTATACTCCGTAACGATACCGGTAAAGCGGGAGACGCCCTGATCCTCACCAAGCCACTGGGCGCGGGGCTTGTCATGGCGGCTCTCCGCGCAGGCGAGGCGGCGGAAGCGTTTATCAAGGCGGCAACGGATTCCATGGAGCGGCTTAACCGGCGGGCGGCGGAAAAGATGATCGCCCTTAACGCGTCAGGCGGCGGGTATGTACACGCCTGTACGGATATTACCGGCTTCGGCCTGGCGGTCCACGCTTCGGAGATGGCCGGCGTAAGCCATACCCTTGTCATAGACGGCGCTTCCCTGCCCCTGCTCCCCGGAGCCGTGGGGTTTGCGGAGAGCTTCTATGCCACGGCTGCGGGGCAGAGAAACCGCAATTACATGGCCGGCAAGGCCGATGTTTCCGCCCTGCCCGCAGCCCTGCAAGAGCTTGTCTTTGACCCCCAGACCTCCGGGGGGCTGCTCATCGCGGTTGTTCCGGAAGCGGCGCAGGAACTCTGCGACGCCATAAACCGGGACGATCCCGCAGCGGCGATTATCGGGGAGATTGTTGAACGGGAAGATGCCGCGGTATTACTGGTGTAACCAGTAATACCGGCGGCCGTGCATTTTACGCGCGGTATAGCTGTTTTATCGATTTAAATTACAAAGGAGAATTATTATGGAGATTGTTAACGTACTCGGCAAGCCGTGTCCCATTCCGGTGATTGAAGCGCGGAAAGCCCTGAAGAAAACGTCCGCCGGCGAAACGGTGCGGATTCTGGTGGATAACGACATCAGCCGCCAGAACCTTGAGAAAATGGCCAGGGGTCTAGGCTGCCCGTCTTCCTTTGAAAAGCAGGATGACGGGAACATCCTGGTAACCATAACCAATACTCCTGCGGCGGGCGCCGCGCCTTCCGGGGAACAGGGGCCGCTTGTGGCGGCTATCGGCAAAGACACCATGGGCCAGGGTAACGACGATCTGGGCGCCATCCTCATCAAAGCGTTCATCTATTCCCTCACGGAGATGGATAACCCGCCGGAAACCCTGCTCTTCTTCAACTCAGGCGTAAAACTCACCACCGAAGGTTCCACCGTCATTGCCGACCTTCAAAAGCTGGAATCACGGGGAACCATCATTTCAAGCTGCGGGACCTGCCTGGATTTTTACGGGTTAAAGGAAAAACTCGCGGTGGGCGGCGTAACGAACATGTACGCCATTGCCTCCGCCATGGGAGAGGCGGGAAGGCTCATCAATTTATAAATTTATACCATGAGCGCGATAAAATGAACGGTGAGTATATCAGGGAATGTGTGTTTATCTTTCACCATACTCATGGCGCGATTATGGGGGAGCGGACGCTTCTTGCCGCGGGCATTGACGTGAAGGTGATGCCGGTCCCCCCCAGCCTGGGCCCAACCTGCGGCATAGCCCTGCGGGTAAATCCCGAAGATGCGGAAAAAGCGGGAACCCTGCTGGGCCAAAGCGTCAAGGGAGTGTACCGGCATCTTCCTATCATGGGGAACACGGACCGGTTTGTTCCATGGAATCCCTAAGCGCATGGTTTGACCGGGAGCTTTTCGGGGGCGGCGCGGGAGCGGCAGTGGTTACCGTCATTGGGTCGGGGGGAAAGACCTCCCTCATTTGGCTCCTGGCCCGGTATTTTGCGCGCACGCCGCGTGATGTTCTTGTTACCACCACAACAAAAATGTTTCCGCCAGCAGAGGCAGCATTACTGCCGGGCATCTCCGTGGCAGGCAGGCTCAACCGGGCGACGGGCAAACTCGAAGCCCCGCCGGTCGGGGAGCTTGCGGAACGCATCGCCGCGTATGATTTGACGCTTATCGAAGGCGACGGTTCCCGCGGCCTGCCCCTTAAAGGCTGGGCGGAGCATGAGCCAGCGGTCCCGCCGTTTACCACGATGACGGTAGGGATACTTCCCCTGTGGCCCCTGGGAAAGCCGGCATCGGCGGAACTCATTCACCGGCTTCCGCTGTTCCGCGCCCTTACCGGGGCGGGCGCCGGAGAGGCGCTGAAAACCGGACATCTTGTAAAGGTAATCGCCGGAGAAAAAAAAAACCTTTTTACCGCTGCCTGCGGAAGAAAAGTCCTTTTCCTCAATCAGATAGAAGATGAAGGGGCAGCCTCCCAGGCGCAAACGCTGGCGGCGTTACTGCCCGGGGATTTCCCCGCACGCCGCGGCATAATCGCCGGCAGCGTCCGGCAGGACCGGATAGTATTTTAGAAAATCCGCCCCCGGTCGGCCGGCAATACTACCCGGCTTCCCGTTAGGAAACCACCTTTTATATTATTTGAACACGAACCGCAGCATAAAGATGATGAACAGTATCCATGTTACAACCGTGATATCCCGCAGTTTCCTGGTTATCACTTTAAGGATCACAAAGGAAAGCACCCCGTACACAATGCCTTCGGCGATGCTGTAGGCAAAGGGCATCATCACGATGGCCAGGAAGGCGGGAATGCCCTCGGTGGGATCGGTAAAGTCGATGGACGTTACGGGCTTCATCATGAGGAAACCGACGAAGATGAGGGCCGGGGCCGTGGCGGCGCTGGGGATGAGCAGGAAGAGGGGCGACAGTAACAGGGCGGCGAGGAAGAGTACCCCGGTAGAAAGGGCGGTTAGCCCCGTGCGGCCCCCGGCGGCAACGCCCGCCGTGCTTTCGACAAAGCTCGTAACGGTGGAGGTTCCTAACGCGGCGCCGGATACGGTGCCGACGGCGTCGGCGATGAGGGCCTGCTTGACCCGCGGAATTTTGCCGTCTTTGCCGATAAGCCCGGCCTGGGTAGTTACCCCCACCAGGGTGCCGACGGTGTCAAAAATATCGACAAACAGGAAGGTAAAGAAGACCGTAAAGAACTGGAAACTCAGCACGGAAGAAAAATCGAATTGAAAGAAGAGGGGCGCTTCGGGGCTGCCGACAGGCGACCAGCCCTGGGGAACCGCGGTAACTCCCAGGGGAATGCCGATGATCGTGGCGGCCAGAATCCCGATGAGGATGGCGCCTGGCACTTTAAGCGCGTAAAGGGCGATGATGATGATAAATCCTATGATTGCCAGAAGCGGGCTGCCGGCGCCCAAATTGCCCAGGCCTATGATGGTGCCGGCGTCGTTTACCACGAGCCCCGCGTTGGCGAACCCGATAAGGGCGATGAAAAGCCCGATACCCACGGAAACCGCCTTCTTTAAGTTCCCCGGAATGGCATCGATGATCGCTTCCCTGACATTCAGAAACGACAGGATGATAAAGAGCAGCCCTTCAAGGAACACGGCGGTAAGGGCAATCTGCCAGGAATAGCCCATGCCGAAAACCACCGTATAGGTGAAAAAGGCGTTAAGCCCCATGCCCGGCGCCAGGGCTATCGGCAGGTTTGCCGCGAACGCCATGACCAGGGTGGCAATCGCCGAAGCAATGGCCGTAGCGGTAAAAACCGCGCCGGGCGTCATGCCGTTGCCGATTTCCCCCAGCATACCGGGATTCACGACGAGGATGTACGCCATCGTCAGAAAGGTGGTGAGCCCGGCGAGCAGCTCCCGCCGGACGGTGGTGTTGTTTTCCTTCAACCTAAACAATTTTTCCATAAAAAACCTCCAAAAAATGATGAGGGCCGCCCTGAAACCCCAGTTCGAAGGCTTTGGTCCGAGAACAGCCCGGAGCATTCTAAATTTACCATACTGTTGTGTCAAGAAAGTGAGAGTTTCCGGTTCACCGGGAAGCATGACCCCCAGGCCCGCCGTTACCAGACTTGGGTTTTGAGGTTCCAGACCTCATTTCTTGAAGTTCCAGATTTCTTGAAGTTCCAGACCTCATTTCTAGAGGTTCCAGACCTCATTTCTTGAAGTTTCAGACCTGGGTCTTGAAGTTCCAGACCTGGGTCTTGAAGTTCCAGACCTGGGTCTTGAAGTTCCAGACCTGGGTCTAGAGGTTCCAGACCTGGGTCTTGAAGTTCCAGACCTGGGTCTTGAAGTTCCAGACCCAGGTCTTGAAGTTCCAGACCTGGGTCTTGAAGTTCCAGACCTGGGTCTTGAAGTTCCAGACCTGGGTCTTGAAGTTCCAGACCTGGGTCTTGAGGTTCCAGACCGGGGTCTTGAAGTTCCAGACCGGGGTCTTGAAGTTCCAGACCGGGGTCTTGAAGTTCCAGACCGGGGTCCGGAAGTCCCGGACCTGGGGGAGGGGGCGTTGCTCCGCACCCCGCGGGGCTCCGCCCCGCCACCCCGCCGGGGGCGCCGCCCCCGGACCCCCTGCGGGGGTCCGCTATTTTTTAATGTCCTTCAGGTAATACTGAGCGCCTGAGAAATACTCTTTGGTAAGTTTTGCCACCAGGGGGCTTAGGATCAGGACGGTGATCATGTTGGGCAGAATTATCAAGGCGTTGGCGAGGTCAAGTACCGCGAGAATCGCCTCCAGCCCGAAAAAAGCGCCCAGCATAATGCTCAGCGTATAGATGACACGGGTGTATTTGGAGATCTTTGTGTTGAAGAAAAATTCCACCAGCTTTTCGGCATACCAGATAACCGCGATGATAGAGGACAACGCAAAGAGAAAGACGGAAATGGTAACAATATACGCGCCCACAACGCCCAATACCTTTTGGAAAGCCACCGCAGGCATGGTAAAGGCTACATCGGGACCAACCTCTTTCCACACGCCGCTGACCAAAATCACCAGGCCGGACAAGGTGCAGACTGTACCGTCAATGAGAACTTCAAAAACCCCCCAAAAGCCCTGGCGCACCGGGTGATCGGTAACGGCGGCGGCGTGGGCGATGGGGGCCGACCCCATGCCGGCTTCGCAGGAATAGGTAGCCCGTGCAAGGCCCATACGAATAGCCATGGAAATCCCCGCGCCGATGAAGCCGCCCGTAGCGGCGGTCCCGGTAAAGGCCGATTGAAATACCACGGCCAGGCTGGGGAACAGTTCCCCGATATTGGCGAATAGCACGGAGAGAGAGCCCGCAAAGTACAGTACGCACATAGCGGGCACCATCTTGCTTGCTACCTTAGAAACCCGGATAAGTCCGCCTAACACGACGGCCCCCACCAGCACGGTCAGTATCGCGGCGGAAAGGTACTTATTCATGCCCATAGCTTCGGCATTTTGAATAAGGGAGACGGATTGAGTCGCTATGGAGGGGACATAGTAGATCATGGCGACAAAGGCCCCCGCCAAGGCCAGGGCTTTACCCACTGATTTGATGGGGAACCCCTTGGTCATGTAGTAACCAGGGCCGCCGACATAATGGCCGTCGGCGTTCTTTTCCCGGAAGTGAACCCCCAGCACGACTTCGGAAAATTTGGTAGCGCCTCCCAGTATGAAGATCACCCACATCCAGAAAAGCGCGCCGGGACCGCCGAATGCGATGGCCGCCGGAACCCCCACAATGTTGGAAGCCCCGATGGTAGACGCCATGGCGGTAGAAGCCGCGAGAAAGGGGCTTACCGTGCCTTCCCCCTGGCCCTTATCGAGTATCTTGCCAAAAGTCTGCTTGATAATGTAGGGCAAGCGCCGTATCTGAAAAAATCCGAGCCTGACGGTAAGATAGAGCCCCCCACCCACCAACACAAACAGGAAGAGGATATTCCAGAAAAACCCTGAAATAGCGCCGACTACCGCAAAAAAACTTTCCATACTCAACACTCCTGTTATGAAATTTGCCCATAATGCGGCGGCATTACCGGCAAAGATCAATATTTTAAGGGCTCAAGCCCTCATTCACCCATCCATCAAAGTCTTATGAAACCGCCATTGCGGGACGCTCATCATCATTATTAAATTCAAGCCTGCCCGCCGCTGCGGGGTTCAGATGCCGCATTACAACCGGATACGGGTACTCTTCCGCCATCCTTTTTCAGGGTGTTTGTGTTGGCCTATAATGCATAAATTTACAAAAATCCGGTAAATTGCCGACGTACAATGCATAAATTTACCGGATTCCTGTAAATTTATGCATTTCGCCATCATATTCTTTCTTGATTCTTTATACAAGGGACAGAGACGCGGCATTAGCCGGCGGCTAAAGCCGCATGAAGACGTTAGGGGAGCCGCCTATTTCCGGTCGAACAGGCCTACCCCATACCCCAGGGCGAGAGAAGGGATGTACCGCCGGTAACTCACCGGCAGCGAGCTTTCAATATCCGTAAGGCCCAGATCGCTTGAGTACCGCAGATCGAAAAAAGCGGTTCCCCGCTTCCCGGCCTTGACCCCAAATTTAAAGCCCATGCTGTACCCCCAGGGAGTGGAGTTTTCGGCGGCGGCGGAAAGATACCCGATATAGTACATTCCCCCATACAAACTCAACGCAAAGGGACCGGGTTTGTAATTCAGCTTTACGAGCAGCGGCACCATGATGGATAACAAAGCCATGTCCGATGCATTGCCCTCCACATCGGGAAGGTTAAACATATCCACGGTAAAAATCGCTTCTCCCTGCACACCGAGAAACACATTGCGCTGGCCCCACGGAACCTGGAGGAACTGAAATTCAGCCTGAAAAGCTGCTTCCCAGGTAAACCCCAAATCCTTGGGAAAACCAAATTCAAAGTTATAGAACCGGGGGGATATTCCGGCCCTCAAGCCCAGGGAGAGCCACCGGCTTTGCCAAACTTGCGTAGCCGCCTCAACACTGACCGCGGGAATTTCCTCTTCTTCTGAGGAATCCTTTACGACAGTGGTATTCTCCTCCGCCCTGGCCGCCTTCGACATATCGGGAACCGTGTCAAGAACCGGCAAAACCGAATAAAGCGACCAGCTATAAAAAGGAACCATGGACAGGGCATCGTCAAGCCGCCGGTAGTCGAAGATCTCTGAAAAAACCAAAGCCGGAGAATCTTCAAGGGTCCAGAGGGATACATCCACTATCGAAATCTCTCCTTCCTGGCTGATTACTCCGTTGATAAGATACTTTGGATTCCCCATCTGGTCTGCCGCGGAAAGCCTGTCAAACGCGGGCGGTGTTTTTAAGGTATTCGTGGATTGCCTAATCGTATATCCGCTTGTCCGGGAGATCCATTCCAGTTCCATATACATGGCCGAACCCAATTTAGCGGCATCCGCCGTATTGAAGCCGCTGAAAGTCATAAACAAAACTGAAACAACCTTTTCCCCTTTTATTGTTTGAGCGGAAGCAAATGCCTGAATTACCGTGAAACAGACAAAAACCGGAAGAACCTTTCTTAATCCTTTCCGCAAATGCGCCACCATCCTCCTGTTTTATACTATATTTTATTAGGGCGTAGCCCTTTTGGTTTAATACTCCGGAGCTTGACTCCGAGAATTTTTTTATTTATCGGCAAATCCACTTTATAAGGTGAGGCTGTTCCAAAACCCCGCGGCAGCGGGCTTGAGGCGGATACCTTCTGTGTAGAACAGTACGGGTTCAGGTGCGGGCGGAAACGCTCCATCCGGATATGCTGAACTCAAGGCGCGGGTTTTGGAGCAGCCACAGGTAATTTATGGATCAAAGAGCATGGACAGCATTTTCCGCAACGCGGGAACAGTATAAAACATGGATTGAAGACCTCCGGCAAAGCCTCCCTGAACTGGGCGCCGTTCAGCAGGACCTGGTGAACCGCCGCGCCGGGCCGGACTACAGGGTAGAAACCCCCATCGTTTACAACGAAGCCCTAGACGAGGTTACCCCTGAGGATAGCATCAAATTCATTCTGGTCGCGGATAATCCCGGCAGACGCGAACAAGCTGCGGAAAATCGCCGCTACATGGTAGGACCCTCCGGCAAGTTGGCGGAAAAGTTCTTCCGGGAAAACCCCGGATTAGGTATAGACTTCCGCAAAAATACGCTTATCTTAAACAAGACCCCCATCCACACCCCCCGCACCTCCGAACTGTCGGAGCTATGCCGCTACGGCGGGGAAACAATCGCCCACGCCATCGCCACCTCTCAAGAAACTATGGCCCGCCTGTTGTCCGCGTTTCACGACATTCTGGCCCCCATCCAGGTCTGGATTATCGGCTATTCCGAAATGCGTACCGGCGGCATCTTTGAACCCTATACCGATACCCTGCGATCTCTGTACAAACGCCGCCCCAAACGCAGAACGGAATTATTTTTCTACCGCCACTTTTCTATGAACCAATTCACCATCGATCTGCGTCAAAAAAGCCGGTCCGGGGAGAACACCGGGCAGGCGCTGATCCGTATAGGGACAGCCTACCGGGAACGTGTGTTGGGAAAATAAAAAACCGGCGGACCCTATGGCCGCCGGCAGGAGATTTATGTACAGGCTCCAAACTACCAGGTATCGTTCATATCATCGGGGTCCCGATCATTTTCGGCAAAGAGATCGGTAACAGCTCGCAGGTCATCGAAGTATATGTAATAACTCCCCTGGGTTTCTGTGGGCTCGCAATTAATGCGGAAACCGGTGACCCTGATTCCCATCTGGTTGTTGTAGTGGTAGTTCCGCTGAACAATACCATTTTTGCCGTCTTCCGCCTGAGCGGGTATCGCAACGGTCAGCCGTTTCCAACCCTGGAAATTCAGCTTGCCCATATAAAGCTCATAGGACCTGCCAAAATAATCCTGGATAAGGATGTTCAAGGTATGGTTAAAGTTACGGCCTGCTACCCATACCGAAATGGTCTTGGTGATCCCTTCAATAGGAATGGGACGCACCGGATAAATGGTAAAATTCGTGTGCCCTCTACGGAGAAAATCAACCCGGGTACCCAATACGTATTGATCCGGAATATTTTGACCCTCTTCTTCCTCAATGGGCTCTTTACCCGATGGCCCGCCGGCAAACAACCGGGTTATGGAATACCCCGAATCAGAAGAGATGGAAGAAGACCAATACCCTTCATGTTCGAATTTATCAACCGAAATTTCTTTTAGTTGCTGCTGAGCAGTCTCTATCCCAAGATATTCAGGGTTCGTAGTCCCTATCTCTTCCTGAGCGCACAGAATCCCCGTCACCGTCAGCAGTACCGCTATAATAATTCCGTATCGTTTCATCTGCGGCCTCCTTAATTAGTCTCTGAATCTGAACTGGTCCAAAGTTCCTGAACCCTTGCCGGGTTAGCCAATTCATCCCCGTCAAATATTGATTCAAAGGTATCGGTAAGTACCTTGAATTGATCAAAATACACATAAAAATCATTTACCTGTTCCCGGGGCGGCGTCCAGATGCGGAACTTGATAAAACTTAACGAAGCAAGCCGAGGGAGCACTCTTTTGCCCTGGGGGAGTGAAGGAGGAACCGTAGCCGTTAAGTTCTTCCACCCCTGGTAACCGATATTCCCCAACTCAATTACATGAACCACGCCCTGGTAATCCCTAAGGTATGCTTCAATGCCATAATTAAGATTAGAACCCCACACCCACATATCCAGGGACTTCACCCGTCCGGGTATAGGGATCTCCACCGGGGCCGGTTCGCCATCTCCATCCTCGGCCTCACCTCCGGAAGCCACCGGGTACACGTCGATCCAGTTATAACCCTGACGATTAAACTTGCCATGTACCCCCAGGATCTTGAGGTCTTTCCCCTCTCTGTTGGAACCGAAAAGAGCCATAGGCCACATCGGGAGATAACTTACCTTCGGGAAAGTCTCTTCATCAGTTTTAGTGGCAAATTTACTGGCCGCTACCTTCCAATCATAGTTGGAATCACCGTCAAACGACTCTAAAATAATAGATTCCAGATTGACGGTATTCTCGTCTCCAAATACCATCGTCACTCCGAAAACTGCCATTATAAGTAGAATCAACGAAAAAAATTTGAAACTGTCTTGTTTCATCCCATACTCCTTTTTCTTTACGTTTAGAAAAGAGGTCGTCCTGATTATATTTCCTTGTCGTATCTTTGTCAAACCCTTCTTACTGGCTTTTCAGGAATTCAAAGTATCACCCATCGGGTTCATCTCCCCAGACGAAAAGGATAAAGGCGGACCAGTTTTCATGGAGAAAACGACTGAAGATGTACCTCAGCGCACTAAAGAAATTGTCCTGGCGGCCAGACCGGTTCCGGGCCCCCCGGTACTGCTCATCCCCCAAAAACAAAAGCGTGTGAAACAAAAACGCCACCAGGTTCAACAGGAAA
>JAITLF010000110.1 GCA_031278025.1 Treponema sp. | reverse complement strand
GGGGTGTTTCCAGTCATTTTAGCAGGCTTTTGGCCTGGACTTCAGAGCTAAGTCTATACAGGATAAAGAGTTAAAGCCCTTTGAAGGGTCTTGAAGGGTATGGCCGAAATTCTCGGTTTTCTCGCACTTTTTCTCGCTAATTCTTTACAGATATAGACTTACGGCATCGCGGAGGCTTCCCGTGCAATTCCTATTTTCCATGCCCCCCCACACCCGGAGCTGCGGCGCCTTGAACTGATACATGACGGGCTATTATATCCAAAGGGGTAAATGAGTAATATACTCACCCCTATGGAATCATTAGACCGTTTTCGCGGGGCGGTAAAAATAAAGACCGACTGGCCCGCAGGCGAAGCGCCGTTAACCGGCTTTCAGGATTTTCTCGCTGAATCGTATCCCGCTTTCCACAACGCCGCGGAACGGCGGGTATTAAGCCCCTACTCCCTGGCCTACCGTTGGCCGGGCCGCAGCCCGGGCGCGGAACAGCCCGTTCTGGTTCTGGCCCACTACGACGTGGTGCCGGCGGAAACGGAAAAATGGACCTGCGACCCCTTTGGGGCGGAGCTTCGGGACGGCTGGGTGTACGGACGGGGAACCCTGGATATGAAAAGCATCCTCATCGGCATCATGGAGGGGGCGGAGCGGCTTTGCGCGGGGGGATTCTCGCCCCAGCGGGATGTGTGGTTTGCCTTTGGCGGGGACGAGGAGCGGATGGGCGTTCTGGGGGCCATGCGGACGGCGGCGTGGTTTGCCGGGCGGGGGATTTCCTTCTCCTGGATACTCGACGAGGGAACCCCCATTGCCAGCGGCATGATCCGGGGAATCGCAAGCCCCCTGGGGCTTTTCGGCATCGAGGAGAAGGGCTACCTGAGCCTCGATCTGACGGTTCGGCAAAAGCCGGGCCACTCCTCCCGGCCTCCCCGGATTCAGGCGGCGGCGGTTCTGGCCCGCGCCTTAGGGCGGATAGCGAAACGGCCGTTTCCCTTCCGGCTGACCCCCACGGTGGAGGGTTTCTTCAGGGACCTTGCCCCCCTGTCCCCGCAGCCTATGGGCGCGTTCATGGCCCACGCCCGCCTTCTGGGGCCCCTCTTCTTTCAGGCGGCCGCGGGCAGTCCCGACATCGCCTCTATGCTGCGGACCACCACCGCCATGACCCAGCTTGAAGGAAGCGCCGCGGACAATGTGATGCCCTCGGCAGTACGGGCGGTGATCAACCTCCGGCTCCTCCATCCCTGGACCGTCGAAAGGGCCATTGCCGTTATCAGGGAGGCCGTCAATGATGACCAGGTGGAGGTTACCGTCCACGGCCTGGCGACCGGCCCGGTACCGGCGAACCCGGAGCATACCCGGCGCGCGGGCCCCGGCTGGCGGGAAATGTCCGAAGCCCTGGAGGAGGCCTGGCCCGGAACGCCGGCTCTTCCCTTCCTTATGGTGGCGACCACCGATTCCCGGCACTACCAGGAACTCACCACGGGCATATTCCGGTTCAGCCCGTATAAACTCACCACGGAAGAGCTGGCCCTCATCCACGGGCATGACGAGCGGATATCGGTAGAAAACTTCGATCGCGGGCTCCGGTTTTACGAGGCCCTCTTTAAGCGCCTGTAACGGAACACGGCGCAAGAAACCCAATAAAGGAAAAACCATGCAAAACAAGCCAGAAAAGAATAAAAGCGCTATTAAAACCGGAAAGAAGGCGTTCCTGCTTTCCGCCTGCATCATCATCGCTTTGATGATATGCTCCGGGATATTGACCCGGATTCTTCCCGCGGGATCCTACGACCGGATCACTTCCGAAGGCCGTACCCAGGTGATAAACGGCAGCTACCGGGAACTGCCCCGGCCCGGCTATCCGGTCTGGCGCTGGTTCATCGCCCCGGCGGAGATCCTCTTCAGCGCCGACAGCCTTACCCTCATCGTCCTGGTCGTCTTCCTCATCGCCGTGGGCGGGTCCATTTCGACGCTGGAATACTCAGGCGTCATGGAGGCCCTGATCGGCTTCCTCGTGACCCGGTTCGCCAAACAGAAGTACCGGCTCATCCTGATCATGATCCTCTTTTTTATGATACTTACCAGCTTTGTGGGAATCTACGAGGGGCTGGTCCCCATGATAATTTTCATCATCCCCATTGCCATTTCCTTAGGCTGGGATTCCCTTACCGGCCTTGGGATGAGCCTTCTGCCCTTGTCCTTTGGCTTCGCCGCGGCGGTAACCAATCCCTTTACCATCGCCGTTGCCCAGCGGATCGCCGACCTTCCCATCTTCTCTGGGGCGCTCCTGCGGATTGTCTTCTTCCTCGCCGTCTTCTGCCTGGTCTCTTTCTTCGTAACGCGCCACGCCAAAAAAGTCGAAGCCGATCCTAAACGGTCCCTCTGTTATGCCGAAGACGAAGCCCTCAGACAAAAGCTGCGGGCCGCGGGCAGCAGGCCGGGGGACGGGCAGCTCACCGGCAGCCTCTGGAAGGCCCTCCTCTGGTTTGTTTCCTGCATTGCCCTGGCGATGGTCCTGGTCATCTCCACCGCCCGGCTTCCGGGGCTTTCCAGCCTCGCCTTCCCCCTGATGACCCTCCTCTTCCTGAGCGGGGGCATAGGCGGCGGCCGCTTCGCGGGTCTCGGCTGGCGGGAACTGCTGGGGAGCTTTGGCCGGGGGATGGCAAACATGCTCCCCGGAGTGCTGCTGGTACTCTTAGCCTACAGCGTCAAACACATCATCACCACCGGTCAGATCATGGACACGATCCTTCATGAAGCGGCGGAACTGATCAGCCGGTCCCCGCCTATGGCCGCGGCGTTCCTGGTGTACGCCACGACCCTGGGGATGAACTTCTTTATCGGCTCCGCCAGCGCGAAGGCGTTCCTCATGATGCCTATCCTTACCCCCCTGGCGGACCTTGTGGGGATAACCCGGCAGACGGCGGTTCTGGCCTTTGACTTTGGGGACGGCTTTTCCAACATGATCTTTCCCACCAACGCCCTGCTCCTCATCGCCCTTTCCTTTACCGTCGTAAGCTACGCCAAATGGATACGCTGGACCTGGAAGCTCCAGGCGGCAATCCTGCTCACCACGTCGGCGTTCCTCGCCTTCGCCGTTACGATCGGCTTCGGCCCGTTCTGACGCCGGGATCGCGGGATTGAGTGCGTTGGGTGAGATGAAAGGGAAATGAGCGAATGCCACGCGGAAAAAGCCCGGAACAAGGCGGGGATCATCAAGGCCGCCTCGATAACCGCCCTTGCCGGCAACACCCTTCTGGCGGCCGTTAAGCTCCGGGCGGGTTTTGGCGCGGGAAGCCGCGCCGTGGTGGGGGACGGCATCGATTCGTCGGTAGACGTTCTTATTGCGGTAATGTCCCTGGCGGTTGCCCAGGTGATCTCCCGTCCGGCGGATCGGGAACATCCCTGGGGACACGGCAGGGCGGAAACGGTGGCGACGGTCCTCCTCTCGTGCATCCTGTTCTTCGCCGGCGCCCAGCTCATGCTGGATTCCGGGCGGGACCTGCTGCGGGGGGTACCGCGGGGCGTACCGGAAGCGCCGGCGCTTTTTGCGACCGTCCTCTCCATTGCGGGAAAAATCCTCCTCGCGGCAAGCCAGTATTTCTTCGGGAAGAAGGCGGATTCCGCCATGCTCAAGGCAAACGCCAGGAACATGGCCGCCGACGTGGTTGTCTCCGCCGCCGTCCTCCTGGGCCTGGGGCTGTCCATGCTGACCGGCATCGGCGCGGTGGATTCGGGAACCGCCATCCTGGTGGGCCTTTGGGTGATCTCCTCCGCCGTCGGCATCTTTGCCGAAGTAAACCTGGAACTTATGGATGGAAGCAGCGGCGCGGAATCCTACCGGGCGGTCTTTGACGCGGTTCATTCCGTAGCCGGCGCGGGCAATCCCCACCGGACCCGCATGAGGCGCATCGCCGGGCTCTGGGACATAGACATAGATATAGAGGTGGATCCCAAGCTGACGGTTTGGGACGCCCACATCATTGCCTGCCAGGTGGAACGGGCCATCAAGGACCGGGTGGAGGGGGTCTACGACATCATGGTCCATGTGGAACCCCTGGGGGATTCCCAGGGCCAGCAAAACGAGGGCTACGGCCTGAGCGAAGCGCGCATCAACGGCCCTTCCCGGCGGCTTTAGGCCCGCTTTGTACTAAAATCCTTCCGGTTTTATTTCCCCCGTAACAGGCAGCGCCCCCGGATGATGCGTAAAGAACGCCGGGGGAGGCAGCGGGTCCGGAACTTCCGGACCTGGGTCCGGAACTTCCGGACCTGGGTCCGAAACTTCCGGACCTGGGTCCGAGACTTCCGGACCTGGGTCCGAAACTTCCGGACCTGGGTCCGAAACTTCCGGACCTGGGTCCGAAACTTCCGGACCTGGGTCCGAAACCTCCGGGCCTGGGTACGGAAACGCCGGAGGGCCGGGCGGGCCCTGGTTTGCCTCCGGGGCGGGGGCGGAAGCGAAGGCCGGTTACCGGGGAAAGCGCAGAATAAAGCGGGACCCCTTTTCCCCGCCGCTTTGCGCCTCAATCTTCGCGCCGTGCAGCGCGGCCCCGTGCTTTACGATGGAAAGCCCCAGGCCCGTACCTTCCACCGCGCCGCCCCTGCTCTTGTCCGCCCGGTAAAACCGCTCGAATATGCGATCCCGCTCGTCTTCCGGTATGCCTATCCCTGAGTCTTCGACCGTAACCCTGATCTCGTCCGGAAGCGTTTCAACGAAAACCCGTACCGCGCCGCCTTCAACATTGTACTTAACCGCGTTATCGATCAGGTTGAACAGCATTTCATCCAAAACACGGGGGATGCCGGGCATACGCGCCGGCTCCCCGTCAACCGTAAGCGTGAGCTTCCGCCCGGCGGCGGCGGCGCTTAACCGCCCGGCAGCGCCACGGGCAAGGGCGAGGAGGTCCGCCTCTTCGGTTTTCCCGTAACTCCCGCCGCCTTCGTCCAGCCGCGAAAGGGTCATAATATCGTCCACCAGGGTGATGAGCCGCCGGGCCTCGCCGTAGATCTTCCCCGCAAATTGGGGCATGTCCGCCGGTTTCGCAAGGCCCCCCGCCATGATCTCCGCAAACCCGGATATGACCATAAGGGGCGTTTTAAGCTCATGGGACACGTTGGCGGTAAACTCCCGGCGCAGCCTGTCCCGATCCGCCCGCTCGGTTACATCCAGAATAACCATGATGACCCCCTGAACCGCGTCCCGGTACGTTACCGGGTTTGCGAAAAGCCGCAAATACCGCTGCCCGGCGGAAAGTTCCGCCTCCGCAAGCCCGCCTTTCAGGGCTTTCTCCAGGGCGCCCCGGAACGGTTCATCCCGCCTGACCGTCAGGGCGTTCTGATACTCAACCTGTTTCTGGTGTATCCCCAATAGGCTGCCGGCGCTCTTGTTGCAGGAAAGGATGCGCCCGTCCTGATCCAGCACCAGAAGGCCCTCCCGCATGTTGTCGGTTATGGCGTTGAACTCGTTCTGCCGTTTCCGGGTTTCCTCAAGCTGCGCGGCTATAGCATCGTTCTGCTGTTTTATGCGGGAAAGAAGGGGCGTAAGTTCGTCATAGGTAACGCTGTCCGCCGGATTATCAAGATCGATGCGGTTTATGGGCGCCACGATCTTTTCCGTTACCCGGGAACCTGCCGCAAGGATGAGCATGAACACAATTACCCCTATTCCCAGGGAAATAAGAACCAGGTTGAGCATACGGATAAAGACGCTGTCCGTGGTATTTGCCGTGCGCAGGATGCTGCCGTCATTAAGGCGGACCGCGTAATAGTAGGTCTGTTTGCTTATGGTCTCCGACAGCCGCTCGCTTTCGCCGGCGCCGGACTCAAGGGCTCCCCGCACTTCGGGCCGGTCCAGGTGGCTGGGGAGCCTGCCGGCGTCCGCCGCCGTATCGTAGAGAACCCGTCCGTCGGCGGCGATAAGGGTGATGCGCAGGCCGCCGTCTTCCCGCGGCAGGGATTCCAAATAGCCCATCCCCAGTGATTCGCAGGCCGCGCCGATATATTCCGCCGCGGAGGCTGCCGTCTGTTTTAGATCGCCGGAAATATCCTGGTACACCGCCATGTGGATCAAAGCCGCGGTTACGGCAACGGATAACCCTGCCGCAACGCAGACAAACGTAAGTATCTTTTTTCTCATACATATTCTCCGTATTTCATTCATATATTCCGTTCATATATTCCGTTATTCCGTTATTTCGTTATCCCGTTATCCCGTTCATAATTCCCCCGTCGTTTCCCCCGCCCTATTCCCCCGCTTTATACCCCACGCCCCGCACCGTGCGTATCAGGGCGCCTGCCGGGCCGAGTTTACCGCGCAGGGTAAGGATGTGGGTGTCCACCGTCCGGGTTTCCGCGTCCCCGTCATAGCCCCATACGGCGGAGAGTATCTGCTCCCGCGACAAGGCCATACCGGTATTCGCCAGGAGGTACGCCAGCAGATCGAACTCCTTCAACGTAAGGGAAACTTCCCCGTTGTTTACCCTAACCAGATGACGGGGAAGGCTGACATAAAGGCCGCCGGCCCGGTATTCCCCTTTGCCGTCTTCCCCGCCCGCCGTCCGGCGCAGCAGGCTTTTTATCCGGGCAACCAGTTCCATCATGCCGGCGGGCTTGGTAAGGTAATCGTCGGCGCCGTTTTCAAGGCCCAGCACCGTATCGTACTCGGATCCCTTTGCCGTAAGCATGAGTATCGGCAGCTTTCGGGTTTCCGGACGGGAACGCAGGCGCTTCAACACGGACAGCCCGTCTTCTCCGGGCAGCATGATGTCCAGTATCACCAAATCCGGCGAAGGCTTTCCGTCCATCGCTTTCCAGAATTCACCCGCCGATTCAAAACCCCGGGTTTCAAATCCGGTATTCCGCAAGGTGTAAAGCACCAGATCTCTGATGCCCGCTTCGTCTTCAACCAGATAGATCACGTTTCTTTCCTTAACACGTTTCTTCCCTTAACACGTTTCTTTCCTTAAATTGAAGGGAAGGGAGAAGCCGGGGACGCCCGCCCCACGTCCGCCCCTCTCTGTGGGTGTTCCGCCAGGCGCCTGCCGCGGTGCGCGGAAGCGGGCCCGCGCGCCGCGGAGAGAAGCCCGCGGTGCGCGGAAGCGGGCCCCGCAAACGCCGGAGGAGGCGCATTCGGGAATAGAAGGCCTCCTCTCCCCGCACCGGCCCCCTAATCCCCTTTCCGCTGTCCGGTGATAGAATAAACCACCCATTCGGCGATGTTTTGGGCATGATCGCCTATGCGTTCCAGGTATTTCGCAATCATCAGGAGGTCCAGACATACCTCGACCGTCTCCCGGCCATTGACAGAAATCATATCTATCAGTTCCCCTTTGATCATCTTGAACAAAGCGTCCACTTCGCGGTCGTACTCAATAACCGCCTGGGCTTTTTCAAGGTCCGACGCGACAAAGGCGTCCACGCTGTCGGTAAGCATTCTTACCGTCGCATCGGCCATGTCCCCAATATGGACGCCGTTTTTTCTGCCGTTCCCTTCAAGAAAACGGGAAAGCTCCGCGATGTTTTCCGCCTGATCGCCTATGCGTTCCATATCGGTAATCATATGCTGGGCCGCCGTTATCTGCCGCAGGTCCCCGGCAACCGGCTGTTCGCGCAGCAGAAGACGTACGCAAAAGGTCTCCAGCTCCCGCTCCTTCATGTCAATGTCTTTTTCCAGTTCCGTCGCCTTGCTCCTCAGCGCCGGCTCGTCTTCCAAAAGACCCTTTACGGCGCAGGCTATGGCGTCTTCGCAAAGCGCCCCCAGACGTATCAATTCACTGTGCAGCCTATCAAGCTGCCGCCGATAACTTTCACGCATCATCCAAACCTCCCGGTAATATAGTCTTCGGTACGCGTATCTTTCGGCATGGAAAAAATCGTTTCGGTGGAATCATATTCTACCATTTCGCCTAAAAGAAAAAACGCCGTCCTGTCCGATATGCGGGCCGCCTGCTGCATGTTGTGGGTTACCATGATTATGGTATAGTCCCGTTTAAGTTCAGCCGCAAGGTCTTCGATTTTTCCCGTGCTTATCGGATCAAGGGCGCTGGTCGATTCGTCCATAAGAAGCACTTCCGGTTCTACCGCCAGGGCCCTGGCTATGCACAGCCGCTGCTGCTGCCCCCCGGAAAGGGAAAGCGCGCTTTTGTGCAGCCGGTCCTTTACCTCGTCCCAGATCGCGGCGGCCCGCAGGGACTTCTCCACGATGTCGTTCAGCTTTACCCGGGAGCGGACGTTGTGCGTGCGGGGCCCGTACGCCACATTGTCAAAGACGCTCATGGGGAAGGGGTTCGGTTTCTGAAACACCATTCCTACCCGTTTCCGCAAAATCGTTACGTCGAGGCCGCCATAAATATCCTCCCCGTCCAGAAGCACGGTCCCTTCCACGCGGCAGCCTTCCACCAGATCATTCATGCGGTTGATAGTCTTGAGCAGCGTAGATTTCCCGCATCCCGAAGGCCCTATCAGGGCGATGATCTCCCGTTCAGGAAAAAACAGATTGATGTTTTTAAGCGCCTGAAACTGACTGTAGAACAGATTTAACTGAGTAATACTGATTTTATTCCTATTCATGTCCATGTTCCCCTTCTTAATTCATGTGTTCCCGCCTTCATCTGCCCCCCTTTTCATCTGACATTTTTCCCTTTGCCATTTTTCCATTTGACATTTTTCCCTTCATCCGACATTTTTCCCGCGACCTTTTTTGCGGCGAAAGCCGAAAGTCCGTTTATAAGGATAACCAAAAGCAGCAAAAATACCGCGACAGCATACGCCTGATTTATATACAGCCCTTCGCTCGCAAGACTGTACATGTGTACAGCCAGCGTGCGCACCGATGAAAAAGGACTGCTGGGAAGTTTTGCTACCGTGCCGGCGGTGAAGATCAGCGCCGCGGTTTCTCCAACGATGCGGCCTGTGGCGAGGATAACCCCCGCAAGAATGCCCGGCATGGCGGAAGGCAGGGCCACGGCAAAAACCGTCCGCAGTTTTCCCGCACCAAGGCCAAAGCTGCCTTCCCGGTAGGCGTCGGGAACGCTGCGCAGCGCCTCCTCGGTGGTCCGCATGATAAGGGGCAGAATCATTATCGCCAGGGTTAAGGTACAGGCAAGCAGGGAGTATCCCCACCCAAGGCTGATGACAAAGAGGAGCATACCGAAAAGCCCGTAGATAATCGAAGGTATGCCCGCAAGGGTTTCCGCCGCCAGAGCGACCGCGGCGACTAAGCGGCTCCCCTTCCGGGCATATTCGGCAAGCCATACCGCGGCAAAAATACCAACCGGTACGGCGATCAGAAGGGAGGCGGCGGTAACAATAATGGTGTTGAGGAACGCGGGCATTAAGGATACATTTTCGCTGGTGTACTGCCAGGCAAAAAGACCGGGGGAAATATGGGGTATCCCCTTAACCAGTATATATCCCACCAGAAACAGGATAACAAATACCGTCATGCCGGCTGAAGCAAAGACCAGGAACCGGAGGAACAGGGAAAATCCTTTTTGTTTCAGGAAAGCCGGTTTAAGCGGACGGCGGTCCCCGGCGGCAGCAATAGTTTTTTTCATAGCCGCGTCATCTTCTTTTGGATCGAGAGCAGCAAATTGATAATCAGGATGAACACAAAAAGTACCACTGCCGTGGCTATCAACGCTTCCCGGTGGAGGTCGGCGGCATACCCCATTTCCAGCACGATGTTGGCCGTAAGGGTTCTAAGCCCCCTGACCAGGCTTTCCGGCAGGGTCGCCTGATTCCCCGCCACCATGACTACCGCCATGGTTTCCCCGACGGCCCTGCCTATTCCCAGAACCACCGCGGCCAGGATCCCCGATTTCGCGGCGGGCAGCACCGTAAAGAACACCGCCTGTTCATGGGTGGCCCCCAAAGCCAGGGCCCCTTCATAATATATCTCCGGTACCGACCGGAGGGCGGCTTCGGAAACACTGATGATGGTGGGAAGGATCATTATCCCCAGAAGGATAGACGCCGTAAGAAGGCTTTTACCGCTGCCGCCGAAAAAGGTCCTGCTCACGGGAACCACGACGACCAGCGCAAAAAAGCCGTAGATAACCGAGGGGATACCGGCAAGCAGGGATACTGCCGGGGCTATGATCTTCCTCAATGCCTTCCCGCAGAATTTCGCCATAAACACCGCAGTAAGCACGCCCGCCGGTACGCCGCAGATAACCGCCCCCGCCGTAACATAGACGCTCCCCAGTATCATAGGGGCTATGCCGAAGACGCCGCTTCCCGGTTTCCAGACCGTCCCGGTCAAAAACCTGAGCGGCCCGATCTTCACCATAGCCGGAATGCCGTTTGCAAAAAGAAAGAGGCAAATAAGGGCAACGCACAGGATACATATACAGGCGGATACCAGGAATACCCCTTGCATTATCCTTTCCTTCATTAGTATTTTTTCTTTCACATCATATCCTTTAGGAACTTTCTCTTATCTTTTTCTTCCAAGTTCCGGGAAATAACCAGCCTCCGCATGATAACGGTCGGGGCCGGCAGCCCCACAACCGCAGTCCCTAAAAGCCTATGCTTTCACTGGCCTATTTCCGACCAGGAAGTAATTTCCCCGGTAAAAAGCGCCTTCACCTGTCCTTTGGTAAGGTTACTTACCGGATTTTCCTTGTGAACGATAACCGCTATGCCGTCCATGGCAATGACCGTACCGGTAAGCCCCTTCTGGACCTCGCTCTCTTTGATTTCCCGGGAGGCCATTCCTATGTCGCAGACCCCGTCTATCGCGGCGTTCATGCCGGTGGAAGAATCGCTCTGCTGAATCTCGATATCCGCGCCGCTGTTAATCCTAAGATACGCTTCTTTCAGTTTTTCCATGACCGGCGTAACCGAAGAAGAACCGGCCACAACCAGTCTGCCGGCAGCCCGGCTGCTGGTAAAGGGACCGGAATCCGTAACGCGGATATACCCGTTCTTTTCAATCACATCCTGTCCGTCCTTGCTCAGAATGTAATTGATAAAATCCTGTGCCTGGGCGCTCACCGTACTTTTTACCGCGATCAGGAAGGGCCGGGAGATCTTATACGAGCCGCTTGCGACATTGGCGGCCGTCGCTTCCGCGCCGTCAATTCGCAAGGCCTTGACCGTATCGTTGAGGGACCCCAGCGAGATGTACCCCACGGCGTTTTTGTCCCCCGCTATGGTGGTCATCATGACCGCCGTGCTGTTGGTGATTTCGGCCTTCACCGTGGTGTTATCAGCCTTGTTCGCGTCCAGGACGCCAAAGAGTTCGGTAAAGGCACTCCTGGTACCCGAACCTTCCTCCCTGGAAACAACGTTGATATTCGGTTTTGTCCCCGAAGCCTCTTTTCCGCCTCCCGCCCACAGATTAAGGGCCAGAAACGCCATCAGCGCCGAAATTACGGCTTTCTTCATTTTCATCACTCTTTCTCCTTAACGTTTTTCAGATTACGACATTAACCTAATAGTCAAATGTCAAATTTCCCTACAGGGAATTGTCAAATTTATGTAAGATTTATCCGCTTAATGACCGTAACGAGACATTTCAAAAAGTAACCGAAACCTTTGGGGAAGGGCATTTAGAATGTGTACCCCTTTCGGGTACTTTTTCGATGTCTCACGCGGGTGGTTGACATTTTTTAGGGAATGCCCTAGTGTGCTTTTATTCGCCCGGATGGTGGAATTGGTAGACACGCTGGTTTCAGGTACCAGTGCCGTTAAAAGCATGGAAGTTCGAGTCTTCTTCTGGGCAATAGAGCTAATTCCTTATGGTATAAGGAATTAGCGGATTAGTACCTACCCGAAAACGGGCGGTACGTCATACGCAGAATCCCCGAGGCACACTCCGAGGCACATTTTTGAATGTGTTTTCGGAGGGCTTACGGGAAATGTGGAGTTGATGTATGCGCCCATCACAAGAACACGCCCCTTATTCTCTCTACAAGAAGAAAACCAAGTCAGGCATTTTTTGGTACGTCCGGTTCTGGGATGAGGAAGCCGGAATGTATCGCATCGTCCGGTCTACCGGCATCCCGGTGGAAGGCAAGCGGGAACGCTGGCGGGAAGCCGATAATGCGGCCCAGGCTATCCTTAAGGAACTAAGGCAAGGAACTGTTCAATTAGAGGTTGAACAAAGCGGCCCGGCTGGACCTGCCAAGTCCGTGGCTGGTCTGCCTGAACCTTTTCCCTTTCCGGTGGAGCTCTCTCAGGAACCGCCGCGACAGGCTACCGTAGCCGATACCCCCTTTATCCGGTATCTTCTCGATTTTTGGACCCCTGAAAGCGGGTATGCCAAGTACAAGAGAGGGGTCAAGAAGCGACCCCTCTCCGGTTACTATATCTCGATGAACCATGACGATGTGAGGCGTCATGTCGCTCCCTTTCCCGGTTTTCAGGGCGTTGCTCTTGGGCAAGTCTCCCGGAAACACCTCAAGGAATGGCTGATATGGATGTCGGCCCGGAAAGTACAGCGGAAAAAGAAGGATGGGACTATCGCGGAAGGCGATAATCTATCCGGTCGGCGGATAAACGCCGTTCTTCAGGGGATGCGAGTTGCCGTCCGGTGGGCGGTGGACAATCAAGAACTGGTAGTGGACCCCTTCCGAAAACTTGATGAAGCCGCCGAAGAATCGAAGGAAAAGGGCATACTCACCCCTGCCGAGTTACGGACATTGATAGCTCTGCCGGTTTCCGACCCCTTCTCCCGGCTTGCGGTCCTCCTTGCGGCCCGGTGTGGTATGCGCCGGGGTGAAATCCGGGGGCTCCAATGGGGTGATATAAAGGACGGGATTATCACCATCCAGCACAACTATGTCAATGTGGACGGCCTGAAATCCCCCAAAATCAAGGGGGGAACCGTGGTAAAAAACAGCTCCCCCGTTCCTCTCCCTTCTGATGTGGAAGCGGTACTCGAAATGGTTCGGCGTTACTCCAACCACACAGAAGCTACGGACTTTGTTATCCAAAGCCGGATACGTCAAGGCAAGGTAGTGAGCGCCGAGTATTTCCGTTCTGCTCTTGCACGGGAACTACGAAGCATCGGCATAGACGAGCAGTCCCAGAAGGAACGTAATATCACCTTCCACAGCCTGCGCCATAACTTCGTGACCCTTGGGAGAATGTCGGGATTATCGGATTTTGAGATTCAGACCCTCGCCCGACAAAAATCCGCTGGAATAATGGAACGCTACAGCCACGGCAAACAGGCCATCGACTTTGAGGAAGCCCGGAGGAAGCTTGAAGCATCACTGGAACCCGGCCAGGAGAAAAAGGCTACGAATAGGTGATGCCCCATGGAAGCGCTGAAACCGGCAACCTCTGGTTGCCGCCGCTTAATGCGTTTTCAGCGCTTCTATAGGGATTTTGATTAAAAAAGAAGCACTAACACTCCATGACAGCGATTGATAGTATATTTTTTATTAAAAAACACTGATGGACATTGACTTTTTCCAATATTGCCGCTATATTGTTATCAGCTAAACCAGATTGAGGAGGCTGGTAGCGCTGTAACCATCAAAGTCGCCAGAGCGATGGTATCACTTATTTCTGTATTTGTGTTAGTATCGAAATATTGGTCAAAGAGCCCAAACCGTATGATTTATTGCCGAATGAAATTGCGGTGATAAATCACGTGCAGTTGTTCCACGATTAGAGCAACAGCCTTGCGTTTCGCAAGGCTCATGTCGTGTAACCCTCGAAATGAGGGCAGAGCAGACCAGTTGCCTTCTTGAGGTAATTGCTCTGCTTCGGCGCTTGAAAGGCGTCACGAGGGGATGTGATATGGGGCAAGGGTTTTCTTTATATCCCCCCAAATTTTTGTCACACCTCCTCCTAAATCTTCCTTAAAGGAGGAGTAGTCTATGGACAACCAGAAAGCATGGCTCACAAGAAAAGAGCTTGCATATCATCTGCGAATTAGCCTTTCTTCAGTGGACCGCGGCATAAGAAGCAACAGGTGGCCCTTCAACAACCGGGTGAAAGTAGGAGGGAAGGTTCTTTTTCCCATATCAATTCTGAGTGAGATAGAGGCAAAAGCCAAATCCGACGCGGCTATTACGAGAGAGGAGCAGTATGACAGGCCAGCCTAACATCAAGATCGCCGCCATAGAGGAGGCGAATCCAATCTCGGCGATCTACAAGTCTTTAAACGAAGCTCTGCGTAACCCCCTGCCTCATGGTTCGTACCGGATAGAGCTGACCTTTAGGGATTCACGGGTTAATCGCTATGTAACGACCTGGGAACAATCTTTCCAGGTCAAATGACGGCATTGCCGGCCGGGGCAATATGTATCCCCGACTGGCAATGTATCCACTTATTTATGAGGAATAAATAATGATTTTCGATCTGTTTTCTTCTGGAAGTAAAACCGGTGATCTTGGTCAGAAAGACTGTCTTTTGATTGGTGGTTTTATTGGTTTGGTCCTTGGAATAGGTTTTACTTGTATTATGGCAAAATTCAGCAGGCAGCCACTCTCATTCAAACGCATCATTGATGCCGGGGTAGAAGGCTTTAAAGAAGGAATTGGCAAAGGCGATTCAGCCGGATTTATAACCCCGGCTCGGAATACTCAAATGAAGGATTTTTCAGATCGCTTGCCTAGTTTCAATGATACCAAGCAGCATCATATAAATCCAAATCCCCAATCTGTTGACATAACAGCGGAACCGTATCTTTGCCTTGGGCAATTTATCCATAGGGGCGAGGTTGCCGGTATTGTTTCAAAACCCGGGGCGGGAAAGACTTTTCTCGCCATAGATATTGCCAAGCGTCTGTACCTGAAAAAAGTGGTCTTTTTTGAACTTGACGATCACAGTTCAAATCAACAGGCACGTTTTGAGGAGGTTCCTTCATTAAGGCTCGTCTCGCGTCAAAATTGGGATCAGTGTCTTAACGCGCTTCAAGCTGATGTTGTGGAAAATGTTACCGTACAAGCAACATTAGGTACCCTTATAAAGCCTCTTGCGAAAATTGAGCAAATTAAGGAAAGGCGAAAAAGGCTTTTGCGTGAGAAGGGGATCGATGACACCAAAAAAGTCGATGACCTCCTTCTCTGGGAGTTTCATATGGAATCGGATCTGTGCAGGGATGCCGATGTCATTATCCTTGATTGTTTGAACAGTCTGTTGGATGATACCGGACGAATAACCCGGCCCTATCTGGAACGAATCACGGGTTTTTGCAGGGCAAGTAGGAAAACGCTTATCATTCTGCACCACATCAACAAAAAAGGGGAAATCACCGGCAGTTCCGCCTTTTCGGAATTGATGGACACGGTTCTTTTGCTGGAAGCGGACAATGAAATTCTTCGAATTCGCGTTGAGAAGGCACGGTATCCACAAGCCAGCGCGGGCTGCTCGGCACGGAAGATTTCGACTGGACCTCAATCGGTTCGATTTGAGTTATGCGAGGAAACACTCCAGGCATATGACTCCGAATTACCGCCCCTTGAAAAAGCAATTCTCAAGGTGATAGGTAATAATGACGAGTTTTCGTTTGCCGACTTATGTTCCGCCCTGGAGATTGATGGATTCCAGAATCCAGGGTCTATCAAGAACGCTCTGAAAAGGCTTGAAGATAGAGGTTGTTTGGCCAAAGCCGATGGGTCAAGCTGGGAGGTCATTAAGAATTGCGGGCATGAAACATCGGGAGAATCTCCGGAAACCGGTGTAGTTGCGCTTGCCGGGTTCGCTGCCACGTCCATTTTACCGGCATCTATCCCATCATCAACTTAGCCGCCTGCTTGGAAGCAGTTGCCAAGCTGTCAACTGTATCGGAGGTTTTACCATTCACCTTCCCCCGGCTTTACGCCGGGGGATTATTTTTTGCTTTTATCATCATCATCATTGACCCCTCCCCCTCTATAACCAGTATTGAAGGTGGGGTCGGGCGTGATGATGATAATTCTAAAGAGGATTTTGCCTATCTCTCGCAATCGGCTGGAAGTAACAGCTATTGAGCCGTGACAATGCCAAAGAAGCCTCCTGATATTATATCAAATAGTCAACAACCACCACCAAAGGTGGTGGCTTGAATGGCGGCCCCTAAAAGGGGGCCTTCAGAGACCACGCTATGAAATCCTATACCCCAAGGGCCCTGAGTGGTAGCGAGAGATAGAACTTATCGAAGCAGCCGGACGCACGGCCTACCGTTCACAGGGCATGATAGAAGCCGGTAGTGCACGGGAATTTATCCAACGCATGGTAACGCGTAAGCATTTAGGGATTATTGAATTTGGCGCTATGGTCGTGCGTTTTATCACCGATAGGGGTATAACCCACGAGTACAGTGTCTTATCATCAGGGTGTTGATATATCCTGATTGTCGTCGCTACATTATGTCCCATGAGTTTCATAATTTCACCCTGATCAAAATTTTCCATCTGATAAGTGCCGGAGCCAGTAAGGTGTCCTCTCCTCATTATCTATCCCAGCCCGGGTAAGCCCGCGCCGGAAAACTTTTATTACCGCTTGAGAACTCACCGGTTTCTTACCATCAACGGTAAACACAAAATCATCTTCCTGGTTATATTGGGATTCGGTACGCCATATATCTAATTCATGAATGGTACGGCTAGAAAGAAAACCCGCCTTTACTATTCCAGTTTTGGTATCCTTTATCTTATTGATGGTTCCAGCCTCAACACCTTTACGGATCGGAATGAAACGCTTTTTATTATCAATATCTTTCCATGTTAAAGTCCGCACCTCACCCATTCGGCTGCCGGTATCATTAAATACCAGCAGCATAGCTACCCACATAGAGGATCCCCAGACCTGCACCATAGCGCCATGTGTAACCGGATAAAGCACCACGAGAGTCCCGGTCTATAGCTCCTCATGGGCTTACAGGGGATTTATCGTACGATTTTATACCTACTACCGGGTTTTCTGTAATTATTTTTAGGTCCATCAGCTCTTCAAATACTAAAGATAACGTGTATAGTATCTTATTCTTTATGGATCCGGATAGCTCGGTGCCATTATTCTTTCTCAGATATAAAAACCAGTCGTCAATTTCACGCCGATCGATCTGTTGAGGAATACAATTTCCTAATTCAGGGATCACATAGTTATCAAGATAGCCTGTCTGTCGAAAAGATATTTATCTATGAAGTGATGCCCCTTTTTTTCATCCGATTCACCCACTTACTGGTAAGAGCAAAAAATCCCCACCGTAAAAAGCCATATTATGGGTTTTTCACCGTTTCGTTTTGCCCACTTGATCGCTTTTTCCCGGTTCGTCTCTGAAGTAGCAATCCAGTGTCCCGGATACTCCTCAAAATGGATCGTTTGGTATCCATACTTTACGGATTTTGGCCCGTATACATACCATCATCAGCTTTCGGTCTTGCCATGATATAAACTCTATCATAAATAGGGGTTTTGGCAATAAACTCTTTAAAGAACTAATAAGTCTTTATATTATAACAACTTATTATCAATTTAAATAGCCCCTAGGGGAATTGAACCCCTCTTTTAAGATTGAGAATCTCATGTCCTAACCAATAGACGAAGGGGCCGATTAAACAGCGGTACCTTTTTCCCTTTCCCCAGGGAGG
>JAITLF010000127.1 GCA_031278025.1 Treponema sp. | reverse complement strand
CTCTCCCGGCATAGATTCCCGCACAGCCGTCCCAACCAGCGGACTCTTCGAAGCCGGCCACGCGGTTACACAGCCGGGTATATAGCGCCGTCCCGGCCGGGGGGCGGCTCCCGCTCATGCGTAACAGCGCGCTGGTATTCCCAAAGGATTTCCCTGCGGCCGAATACCGAAAAATGAGTTTCAGCAGAAACTCCGGTGTCGTTATTTCCCGTGCCCGCGGCAGAGCGCCCGGTTCCTTCGCGTTTTCTTTCCAGTACCCCGGTAGAATCGCCGACAGAGCTTCGAACGTATCGTTTTCCTCTCTCTTGCCCCCTTTTTATCCGGTGAGAACTGTTTTGACAACTAATTATATAAACGCATATGGGGTATCCCCCGAAGCGCCAACCCCAGGTTTCTTGATCGTAGCGCAGACCTGGGTCTGGAACTTCCATCTGCATGAGGCGTTTATCATCTTCCCCAATTCACGTTTATTTATTAAAGTTATCGCTAATCATGCCCCAAAAAAAGATAAAACACGTTCTCTACTCAGCCGGGATGAAGGCGAAACTGCTGATAGGCTGCGTTTTTTTGATGACCGCGGCTTTTCCTGGTGTTGTTGCGGCCCGGACAGGCGGACTGTCGGAACAGGTCGGGTGGCAGGTCATAGCCGGAACGGATACGGGACTTTACGGGATAAACCGCTACGGCGCGGTAAATCCCTTTTGGACCGGCGGGGAGGTGAGGAAGATACTCAAAATTGGGGATTCCTGGGCCATATTGAGCGATAAAGGGGTCCTGATTTCCCCTGACCTTATTCAATGGGAAAGCCGGAACAGCGGGCTCCCGGAAAAAACCATAAAAGTCTACGACGAGGGGATAAAATCGTTTATATCGGTTGTACAGGAAATCAAAGACCTGGAGGTGAACCCGGCAAATCCGGATATCATGGTCTGCGCCACGAAGGAAGCGGCTTTTATCACCAGGGACCAGGGACGGTCCTGGCAGAGCCTGGGATTCCCTTCGTACCGGACCAACGGCGTCAAGGCGGTGGCGGTGGCGAACCTGCCGGAACTTACGGTATTTCTTTCCCACAGTACCTACGGGGTCCACTATACTCAGGCCGAACCGCCGGGGGGCACGTGGACGGAACTGATCGAGGGTCTGGAAAAGCTGGAGACCACGGGTAACCCCGATGAGGTATCGGATATTGCCGTAACCGTGATCCAGACGGATGATGAAAATGGCCGATTCCAAAACGAGATATACGCCGCCCAAACCTTCCGCCGCCGCCTCTACCGGCTGGATTGGGAACGGAAGCGGTTTACCCGGATATGGTCGGACGCCGCAGACTTCGGTACGGTGGATTCCCTGGACGCGGGCCGGGACGCCCTGCGCTTTGTCCGGGAGGGAACGGTCCTGGAGATACCCCGTCCTGGGCTGTCCGCTGCGGAGGAGCCGGAACTTCGGCCCCGGCAGGACCTTCGGAACCTGGTCCGGGATATAGCGCGGCACGGGCTTACCGCGCTCTGCATAGCCGTTCCGGAAAACAGCCTCCGATCCGGTTCGGAACCGGTAATCCTTTCGGAACTTTGGCTGCTCAACGCCCCCTCCCGCGACGGGGGCCCGGAGTATGAAGAAGGAAGCCGGGTCGCGGACCGGCGGGAAAATCCCGTGGCAAACCGGGAGGGCCTTTATCTTCCGGTGAACCACGCCATGGACAGCCAGTCCCTTAAGCCCTATCTGGATATTATCGAGAACCGGAACCTCAACATGGTGGTCGTTGACATGAAGGATGATTACGGACGCATCAGGTTCACTCCCCTAAACCCGGTCATCGCGGAAAAAGGCCGGGTGTTCCGTCCGGTTGACATAGACGCCTTCCTCAAAACCATGAAGGAACACGGCATATATACCGCCGCCCGGCTGGTGGTCTTCAAAGACCCGGAACTTGCCCGGAAAGAAGGCAATAGATTCGCGATCTGGGACGTCCGTAGCAACAAACCCTGGAAAGGCTACTACGATACCCGGAGGCTCAAAACGCCGGAGGGCCGGGAGCCTTCGAATTCCTCGTTGGCGGTGGAAATTTTTCCCGCTAGAGATCCCGCGTATGAGATAGTCCGCACCTACTACGACGAACAATGGGTAGACCCTTACGCCGAGGAGGTTTGGGACTACATCGCCGCCGTGGGACGGGAACTGTATGAACGGGGGTTTGACGAGATTCAGTTTGATTACATCCGGTTTCCAACCGATGGCGACAACCTGGCGGATGCCCGGTACCGGTGGCGGGAAGATGGGATGGATATGGAAAGCGCCATGCTCTCGTTCCTGCGCCATATCCGCGCCCGGATCAGCGCCCCTATTTCCATTGATATTTACGGCGCCAACGGCTGGTACCGGACCGGCGCGAGAACCGGTCAGGAGGTGGAACTTTTGGCCCCCTATGTGGACGTGATCTGCCCCATGTATTACCCCAGCCACTTTGAGCAGAACTTCCTGGCTCAAAGACCGGCGGAACTCCGGCCCTACCGTATCTATTACCAGGGTACCCAGCGTACCGCCCGTATTGCCCGTGGACAGGTCGTAGTCCGGCCCTATGTGCAAGCCTTCTACCTCAACGTTTCTTATGACCGGACATATTACAACAATGATTATGTACTTCGGGAGGTCGAAGGGGTTCGGGATGCCGGCAACGGCGGGCTCACCTACTGGAACAACTCAGGCCGCTACGCCGATATTCCCATGCCGGCTCAGGACGCGCGGTAGCTTTTACCCGGCGCTCCAAAGCCGTTCCAGTTCATAAAAAGAACGGGAGCTCTCTGTCATGAGGTGTACTACTACCGTACCCAGGTCGATCAGTACCCACTCATCGTCCGAGGCGATTTTACGCCGGCCTCTGAGGATTTCGACCCCCCGATCCCGGCAAAACTCCCTGATATGCCGCAACAGCCCCATAAGATGGGTTTGGCTTGAAACCGTCGTAATCACAAAGAAATCGGTCCAACTGTTCAATTCTCGTAAATCCAGTACCGCCACATTCTGGCCTTTGTGGTCCTGGAGCAAAGCGCTCAGGTCCCGGGCAAGGGCGGTCCCATCATTCACCGGTAACATATCGTCCATTAAAATCCCCCCCGATAATAAGCGTAAAATCCGATCGGTATTCCAACGGGTGCAGACCCATATTCACATCCTCCGGAGCGGCGGCTTCGGAAAGAATATTGGTACAACGGATAATCTCCCCGAAAATCCGCGCTACTTCGGTGGAACCGGACCGGTCTATGATTTCCGTAGCCTCGTAATCGCTACGGTCAGCGTTACCAATGGAAATGATGTCATACCCGAATCCCCTCAACAGTTCCGCAGTCCGGCCCGCAAGGCCCGTAACCCCCGTGCCATTCAGGACCTCCACCGTAAAGACCCGTTCTGTAAGGGAACCTTCCACCTGCCGGATCAGCGCCCCCAGGGACTGCCGGACTATTTCTTTGATGAGGTTCCCCTCATAATAGGGAAACAGGAGCATCTGCCCCGATACTTCCCGGTAATTTCCCCCCACCGTCTGGACGGCCATCCTATCCGTATCAACATTTGATAACTCATCGAAAAGCCGTATGCGGGTATGCTGATTCATTCCCGTCTTTATCAGAGGCTGAACGGTCTGAAGCATGGCGGGATTTTTCAGGATGCCGTTCTTTTCCCCCAGCCTCTTGATAAATCCCAGGAAAAACCGTTGCCGCCTGAAGCTTACCACATCGCCGTCTTCATTGGGAAGCCGATACGTGAGAAATGAAAGGGCCTTATCCCCGTCAAGACGGGTTATCCCGGAAGGAAGCAGGATCAAGTTATCCGGCTCGTACACCGAAACCGCTACGGGGATGAACAGTTCCACCCCTTCGATGAGGTCCGTCATTTTCCCCAGGCCGGGGAGGTCAAAGACCAGGGAAAAACTGATGTCGATTCCCAGAAGCGCCTCAACTTCACTTTCAAATGTTGTTATACGAAGAGGATCATAAACCGTGTCTATACGGTCTACCCGGTTGATCCGCCTGATTATCAGGCCGACCTCCCCAGGAATGTCAAAAATCGCCGCCCTTTTGGTTCCGGGGTAGTACATTAATACATAGGATGCCAGGGGCTTCCCTTCGGCCTCAAAGACAAACAGGGTATTGATAACCCGGTCTCCGGAAAGGGCCTCTTCTATGGGGTCCTGCCGCAGGGCCATAACGGTGAAAAAGACCCCCGCACCCAAAAGTACCGCGATGGCGGCCAGAAGGAAAATGCTTGCGTCGGTTTTGGGTTGCCGCCCTCTCACGAATTCCTCCGCTTGTGCATCGCGTCAAGCAACTTGAGGGTCCCCGCCGAAAGATCCATCTGTCGTGAACGCAAAAACGCCACAGTTTCCTCCAACACCGCCGTAAAGAGGCTGTCTAAATCGGCAAACCGGGAAAAATCCTTCAGTTCCCCCTTGACTTCCCCACGGGAATATTCGATTTTGTCGGCTATATATACCACCTGGGCCAAGGCGCCCATCCCTGGCCGCCCGGTGGTATGATACTGTATCGCTTCCAGGATGTCCTCATCTTCAATGCCGAATTTCTGGCGGAGCAAAACCGCCCCCGCCCTGCCGTGAAGCAGGGCGGGTTTCTTCTGTTCCAATTTGGGAAAATTCTTGTCGTCCCGGCGGGCAAGGCGCATCATTTCCTCCTCCGGCAGGGATTTGGCCATGTCGTGGGCCACTCCCGCCAGATAGCCCCGGCCCGGATCCAAACCAAAATGAGCGCACAGATCATGGGCCATAACGGCCGCTCCCCGGGAATGGAGAAACCGGGAAGGACTTACCAGGGACCGCACTTCCGCCTCCACCCGCAGGATAAGTTCATGGGTAACCTTCGTCCTGGAACCGGGAGCTTGGCCGCCCGCAGGAGGCGGCGTATACCCGTACAGACGGCGGTCTTCTATGATGGACCGGGCCTCCGGAGGGACCAGAAAACGCCAAAGTCCCCCCTTTTGAATACGCTCCCGAACCGTAGCGGAAGAAAGCTCCATGATGGCGTTGTTAAGCGGCCTATAGGGATAGGGGAAAACGGCGGGTTCCAGGGATTCCCGGTGGGCTATGATGATGTCCGTTTCGGCGGCAATATTTTCCGCCTGCCGCCATTGGGAGAAGGTCCGGGCCAGATCGTCTCCGATGATGAGCCCCGGCTTCCCCGCCAGCGGGTAACGCCGCCTGATGTCGGCAATGGTATCAATGGTATAGGAAACGCCGCCCCGTTTGATTTCGCAGGTGTCAATGACGATCCGGGGATCCCCCGGCGTGGAAGCGGCCAACATATCCAGACGATCCGAAGGAGAAACCTCATAGACGCTGGGCTTAAAAGGAGAGGCAGAAGCGGGGACCAGAACAATCCGATCATACCCCAGGACAGAAAGGACAGAGTCGGCCAGCCACAAATGGCCCAGATGCACCGGGTTAAAACTGCCCCCCAGGATCGCAAGCTTCACCGCGCTGTCCCCTCCCTGTGGGGGGCGGGCAGCTCAAGGGTTTCGGTTTCATTGTCCGCTGTCTCCCGGTCCAGCCGGTCCACCAGGATGCCTATGGCTGCGGCCAATTCGCTTAAACCGTCGCCGGAGAACACGGAAATCCCCAGCACGGACTCGTTGGGGTACTTCTTTCGAAGGGCCTCCAAACGTTCAGCAGTCCCTTCAAGGTCGGTCTTGGAACCCGCGATGATCCGGGGTTTTCGTATCAGCTTCGGGGAAAAGGCGTTCAATTCACGGTACAAGGTATCAAAGGCCGCCGCGTAGGAATCGTCTCCCAGGTCAATCAAAAAGACAAGCGCCGAGGTGCGGGAAATATGTTTGAGAAACCGGACTCCCAACCCGGCGCCTTGGGAAGCTCCGTCTATAAGCCCCGGTATGTCCGCCAGCACGATGTCCCGGTCTCCCAGGGTAAGCACCCCCAGATTCGGGATCTTCGTCGTAAAAGGATAGGGCGCTATACGGGGGCGGGCGTTGGTGAACCGGTCCAGGAGGGAAGACTTTCCCGCATTGGGGAACCCCACAAACCCTATATCCGCCAGAATACGCAGTTCCACCTTGAGATGCCGGGTCAGTCCCGGCTGTCCCGGCAGGGCTTTTCTGGGCGCCTGGTTTACCGCCGATTTGAAACGGACATTTCCCCAACCCCCGTTTCCCCCCGCCAGGAAGGAGAATCTTCCCTCGTCCTTCCCAAAGTCCCGGATAAACTCCCCGGTTTCCTCATCTCTAAGCACCGTTCCCGGAGGCACGGGGATGACCACATCAGATCCGCTCCGGCCATGCCGTTGAGCGCCCTCGCCATCCCGTCCGTTTCCCGCCCGAAAGGCGTGCTTATGCCGCAGGTGTGCCAGGGTACGCAGGTTACGGCGCACCTCGAAGATCACGTCTCCTCCCCGTCCGCCGTCGCCGCCATCGGGCCCTCCACGGGGCACATACTTTTCCCGGCGGAAACTGACACAACCGTTCCCGCCCTTTCCCGAAGAGACCTCAATCAACGCTTCATCGGCAAATTTTTCCATACTAGTACCGGGAATTTACGCACGTTAGGGAAGAACTCTGTTTTTCGGCCTTTTGTGAGGGGATATAAGGAACAACCGTCACGTTGGGTTCCCCGCAGAGAGTAGCTATTCGGTAGCGGGAATAATGCCGGCGAGTTTGCGGCCCCGGCGTTGGGAAAAAGCGACGATTCCGTCTACCTTGGCGAAAAGAGTGTAGTCCCCGCCGCAACCCACATTAAGTCCCGGATGTATCTTAGTACCCCGCTGGCGCACAATGATGGTTCCGGCCCTAACCAAAGCGCCGCCGTAAACCTTGATGCCTAAATATTGAGGCTTCGAGTCCCGCCCGTTTTTCGCGCCGCTGCCGCCCCGTTTCCGTGCCATGTTAATTCCTCCGTTCCCTGTGTATAGTCAATTCGCAAAATTCCGGATAGAGCTTCGCCACAGAACTAAAGCCTTCCATGAGGAAAGCCCCCGCGCCGAGAAGAAAATCCCGGCCACCGCCGGAATAATCCGTCTCCATCAGGAAAACCCCCCGCTCCGGAGCGCCGCCCCGGAGGGTTACCCCTTCCCTGCCGGAAAGAGTTCTAAAAGCCGTCCGCGTAAGGATCGAAACCGCCGCGCAGACCACATCACTACCCGCAGGCCCCGCGTTGGCGTGGCCGGTAACCCGGCAGGACCTCAACAACCCCGCCCCGTCCAAAGCCGCGTCAATCCTGATCATACCCGTTTAGGCTCCGATACCATCCCCGGTTTTAATGTCGTCAATTTTGATAATCGAGTATTTCTGCCGGTGTCCCTGTTTACGGCGGTAATCCTTTTTCGGCTTATATTTGAAAACAATGATCTTATCGCCCTTCACATGGCTGTCTACCGTTGCGGAGACCGTAACGCCGGGGACATAGGGAACCCCGACGGTAACCGCATCCGGAGCATCGCCCTGGGAAAGAAGAAGAACCGAGTCAATCTCCAAAACGTCTCCCGGTTCCGCGTCAAGCCGGTCAACCCGCAACAACGCGCCCTTTTCAGCCTTATACTGCTTGCCTTGAAATTCAACCACTGCGTACATGAACCATCATCCTTACCTGATACGAATGGGGAAGGTATACCCAAAATTGAAGTAACCGTCAAGGGGGGGGTCCCAGGGCGGGCGCGTTAGGAACTGTGCATGAATAACACATGACTGTTGTTTGGTCATGTTATTTCTGTACAGTTCCTGAGCGTATTCCCGGAAAGCGCCTTATGGCGGCATGCTTCCTGCTTTAAGCGCGCCGGGAGGGAGGTCCGGAAGGTTGAAAGAGCGGTATGCGGCGTGTAAAGAGCGGCGTGGGATCAAAAAACTCACGGTTTGCGCTGCGGAAAAGTGGGTTTACGGCGAAAAACCCCGGTTTCTGATCGAACCCCCCCGGTTTTGCTCACCGCCGGCGGCTCCTCCCGTAACGGCGCGGGTACGGTATCTGTGCCGGCCTGGAAGTTTTCCCATCCGGGAGCGGCACACGTTTTACCGGCGCCTTTGCTGTCGAACAAAGAGCCGGTAAAAGTTCCCCAGGAGGCTGAGGAAGTTCCAGCGGAGGAAAGTGCGGCAAAAAAAACGCAGGCGGCTGATTGGCTGCGGAAAACCGCGGCTATTCAGCCGCCTGCGGGGTTAAAGCAGAAAGCAGGGGAAGGCGGTGCGCCTTCCCCCAAACGCACCTAGTTGCCGTTTGCGTGGGTTGTCGCGGAAACAGCCGGTGACTGTGCGCCATCCTCCCCGTAGTAGGAGGGGGAGGCGGATACTTTGTAATAGTAGGTCGTGTTTGGCTGCAGTCCCGTGTCGATCCAGGTAGTGGAGGTAATATGCGTTCCCGTGGAAGAATACACGCCGTCACTGCTTGCCGAGCGGTATACCTTGTAGTAACTTGCGCCTGAAACCTGATTCCACGACACCTTGATGTTGCTTGAATCCGCCGCCGCTGCGCTTACCCCGGAAGGCGTTCCTATCTTCGTTGTTGCGGAAACAACCGATGCCCCTGCGCCTTCCCCGTTAGCGTTATAGGCGGATACGTAGTAATAGTAGGCCGTGTTTGGCTCCAGTCCCGTGTCGGTCCAGGAAGTGGTAGTGGAAGGCAGATCTTCCCCCACAGGATCATAGCTGCCGTAATGTTCTGCCGAGCGGTATACCCTGTAGCCGCTTGCGCCTGAAACCTCCTTCCACGATACCGTAATGCTGCTTGAATCCGCCGCCGCTGCGCTTACCTCTGTAGGCGGCTCTATCTTCGTTGTTGCGGAAACAGCCG
>JAITLF010000051.1 GCA_031278025.1 Treponema sp. | reverse complement strand
TAGACGGCGTCAAGCTGCGCTACTCCTTCCCGGTTTTCGCGGCGGAGGTCCTGTGGATTCCCCTCTTTACCCCCGCCCGGCTTCCCGCCGATGAACGAAACCCCCTGCACGGCGTTTTTTATCCCGCCACTGTTGACATGGGCGTCGCGCCTCTACCCGTGCGGGTTTCGGAAGCCGCCCCGCCGCGAACCATTGCCGATGGGGAATACGGCCTCCGCCTTTCCGCCTATACCCCGGCGCTGGATTTTTCCCTGGCCCTGTTTTACGGTTGGAACGATATTCCCCATTTCAGAAAAGACTTGAGTTTTTCGGGGTCTGTCCCGGAAGAACTTAACCTTACGCCGGGTTATGCGCGGACCCTCATGGCCGGGGCGGATGCCAGTGTGCCGCTGGGGGAATTCCTCCTGCGGCTGGAGGCGGCCTGGACCGGCGGCGGCCTCTATGACCGGAGCGCCGAAGAAACCGCGGCGGCCCTTTTTGCCGGGCAGAGCGACGAGCCGGTGGAAAAACACAACCTCAAACTGCTGGCGGGCTTGGACTGGAACCCTTCGGGCTGGACTCTTTCCGCCCAGTATTACGAAGATCTGCTCCCGGACGCATACGGCGGCGGGACTGCCCGGCCCTGGCGGAAAAACGCCCTGACCCTGCGGATCGGCCGGAGCTTTTTCCGGGAACTGCTCAGCCTTTCGGCATGGTGTTATCTGGATCTCCGGGATTTTGACGCTGCCGCCGGAGCATCCGCCGCCTGGGCCGTCACCGACTCATTGAGCCTTTCCCTGGGGAGCGATTTTTTCACCGGGGGCATTGAAAACCGGGGGGACTATGGGGCCTATAAGGATCTAAGCGCCCTTTGGATAAAGGGGATATTCCGGTTTTAAGGTCTAAAAAATATAGTCCATAAAATTCGCGTAATTTCGCGCATTTTAGGGTTCCCGCGTTTATATCGCCCCCTTGCGCTTGCCATTCGGGAATGGGGGAGGTTCGTCGCGGTTAAATTTTTTCGTGGTTAAGAACCACAACTGTACGCGCATGGAGGGCTTCCCCCTTTTTTTGCTCCCCCTTGTCAGAATCGCCCTTACCGGGTATTATTACCTCACTATGAAACGCCGTTTAATCACCTCCGCGCTGCCCTATGTGAATAATGTGCCCCATCTGGGGAACCTGATCCAGGTTCTTTCCGCCGATGTGTTTGCCCGTTTCTGCCGGCTCCGCTGTTACGACACTCTTTACGTCTGCGGTACCGATGAATACGGCACCGCTACGGAGACCCGCGCCGCGGAGGAGGGGATTAGCCCCCGCGAATTGTGCGACCGCTATTATGCCGTCCATGCGGACATTTACCGCTGGTTTAACATTGCCTTTGACAAGTGGGGCCGCACTTCAACGCCCGTACATACCGAGGTGACCCAGGGTATCTTCAAAAAACTGGACGCGCAGGGCTTTATCGTTGAGCATACTATCGAGCAGCTTCACTGCGATCACTGCGGCCGTTTTCTCGCGGACCGCTATGTGCTGGGGGTCTGTCCCCACTGCGGCTATCCCAACGCCCGGGGGGATCAGTGCGAAAATTGCGGCAAGCTCCTCGATCCTACCGAACTGAAAGATTCCAAGTGTTCAAGCTGCGGTTCCACCCCGGCGCTCAAATCCACGAAGCACCTCTACATCGACCTGCCGAAGATCAGGGATCGCCTGGACGCCTGGCTTGCCGAAGCGCAGGTGAAGGGTTTTTGGGCGAATAACGCCGTCCAGATGACCCAGGCGTGGATCCGGGACGGCCTTCATGAGCGGGCAATAACCCGCGACCTTAAATGGGGTATTCCGGTGCCGAAAGAGGGTTATGAAAAAAAAGTTTTTTACGTCTGGTTTGACGCGCCCATAGGCTATATCTCGATTACCGGGAATCTGGGCGAGGATCTTTACGGCGAGGCGGGCTGGCGCGGTTTTGTGGACGACTGGTGGAGGAATCCCGATGGCGTCGAACTCTTCCAGTTTATCGGAAAGGACAATATCCCCTTTCATACGGTTATCTTCCCTTCGAGCCTCCTGGGGACCGGGGAAAAGTGGACCATGCTCCACCATATGTCCAGTACCGAATACCTGAACTACGAAAGCGGCAAATTCTCCAAAACCAGGGGCATCGGCGTTTTCGGCACCGATGCCGTTGAGACGGGCATCCCCGCGGATGTGTGGCGCTTCTACATATTCTACAACCGGCCGGAAAAGGCGGACGCCCTTTTTACCTGGAAGGACTTCCAGGAGAAGGTGAACGGCGAGCTTATCGGCAACCTGGGAAACCTGGTGAACCGCACCCTTTCCTTTGTGACCCGTTACTATGACGGGAAAATTCCGGGCAGCGTCAATTTGGATACGCCTTTCTGGAAAACCGTAGCCGCTTACGAAAAGGACATTACCGAAAAACTGGACCGGGCGGAACTGAGGGACGCCTTCCGCGCTGTCTTCGAGCTTTCCTCGTTCGCGAACAAGACTTTCCAGGACGGCGAACCCTGGAAAAAACGTACCGGGGACCCGCCGGCGGCGGAAGCCCTTATCGGGGATCTCTGCCTTGTGGTGCGGGATCTTGCCGTTTTGATAGAACCCTACCTTCCCGCCTCGGCGGACAGAATCGCCTCCTTCTTCGGTCTTGCCGTCGCCAAGAAGGGCTACGGGCAGCCGAACGCGCCGGGCCTGGGCTGGGACGACCTGATCCTTACCGGGAAGCCGGGGCCGGCCCTTACACGGGTGGTAAAGAGCGAGGTGCTTTTTGCCAAACTGGAGGACGATTTTATCGGCGCGCTCCGGGAACGGTATTCGGGAAGCCAGAGGGAACGGGAGGCGGCGAAAGCGGATGACGGCGCAAAAGACGCCGCAGCCGGAGCCGCGCAGGACGCCGCCGAATCCGGGGAAGCGGCGGAAAAGGGGCCTGCCGCCGCGGGATTCAAGCAGACTCTGGATCTGCGTGTGGCGCAAATAGTAAAGATCGAAAGGCACCCCAACGCGGAAAAGCTCTACATCGAGACCCTTGATATTGCCGGGGAAGAACGGATCATCGTTTCCGGGCTGGTTCCCTATTATAAGGAGGAGGAACTGCTCAACAAGAGGATCATCGTCGCCTATAACCTTAAACCGGCGAAACTCCGGGGCGTGGAAAGCCGGGGTATGCTGCTTGCCGCCGAAACGAAGAAAGAGGACGGCTCTCTTGTCGTGGAAGTGCTCGACGCCGGCGACGCCCCCGCCGGGACCCGCGTTGTCCTTGACGGGGACGACGCGGCCGCCGCGCCTCCGGGGGAGATAGCCATCGACGCCTTTTTCAGCGTCCCGCTCGCGGTTACCGGCGGCGTCGTTGTTTCGGACGGCAAGGCCCTTACGCTAAACGGCAAACCTATACGCACCAGCCTTGTCCAAAACGGCGGAGTACACTAACAGGTAGCAATGAGCAATGAAAAACCGTTCCTATCTGCTATCTGCTATCTGCTATCTGCTATCTGCTATCTGCTACCTGCTACCTGCTACCTGCTACCTGCTACCTGCTACCTGGTAAGTGAATATGTTTTTGCGCGCCCTGACGCCTGCCGCCCTTGATTCCTGCGAGGGGGCGTCTTTCCTGCAGTCCGCCTTTTGGGGCCGCTTTAAGGCCCGCTTTGGCTGGACGGCTCATGCCTTTTCCGCCGGGTGGGCGGGTGTTCCGGCGGAAAACCCCTCCCTGCCGCTTCTGGTTCTGACCCGTCCGCTTATCCGGGGCGCGGGTTTTGCCTATGCGCCCTGGGGCCCCGAATTGCCCGAAAGCCTGGCCGCGCCCGAAAGCCCTGCCGGACCGCTGGGGCCGCCCGCCGTCAGAACACGGGCGCTGGCAGAGCTTGCTCGGGAACTGCGCCCGCGTTTGCCCCGGAATACGGCGTTTATCCGCTTCGACCCTCCGTGGTACAACGCGGACGGAGAGGGCGCACCGTTTTTGGAGCGGCCCCTTGTCCGCGCGGCCGCGGATGTCCAGCCGCCGGACACGGTACTTGTCAACCTTGACCAAGACGACGGGGCCCTGCTTGCCGCCATGAAGGAAAAATGCCGCTACAATATCCGGCTTTCCGCGAAAAAGGGCGTGACCGTGCG
>JAITLF010000043.1 GCA_031278025.1 Treponema sp. | reverse complement strand
GGCGTGCATTTCGAAGGACTTGCTGTTTTTCCAAGAAACTGTTCAACCATCTAAAAGCGTTTGAAGTGGCATTCTTTTACATCAATTATGGCTTTGTTTGAGATATCATCATACTTTGTGGATCACCTTCTGAATTCCTGATGAGGCAACGCGACAGGTTGACAAAATTGCCTTATATAGCTATAGTGTAAGCGACAGTCGGAGAGTCAGTTAAAAAGGGTCGGTCGAACGGCCTCTTTTTTATACAGAAAAGGCGGAGTAATGCGGTATACCCCACGGGAAGCAGATCCGGTATTTGACCTCCTGGAAGCGATAATCCGAGGATTAGGGATGACTTTAATAGAATTGATCGTGTCTGAACACTGGGGGAGCGTACAGATTCGGACGGTGGTAGACAAGAGCGGGTCGGTGGGGACCGATGATTGTTCCCGTGTCCACCGGACCATCGTCCCGCGGTTGGAGCTGGCTTTTCCCGGCAGGGACCTCTCCCTGGAGGTGTCTTCTCCCGGAATAAACCGCTTGATCAAAAACGGGGCGGAATTTCCGTTCTACCTGGGCCGGGGGATCCGGTGTTACCGGACTGATATTTCTGATTGGATCGGAGGGATTCTTCTGACTGCTGATTCCGGCGGGATAACTCTCAAGGGAAAAGACGGCGTGGCCGCATTGCCCTACGGGATTATAGCTAAAGCGCGGTTAGAGGATGCCGCGTTGGCGGAAAGCGGCGCTTGACCGATTCTGTCCGGTAAATGGACCGGGGTGGGATGCCGCGCCGGGAACATAATAAAAGCGTACAGGAGGTTTATTCTCGTGGCTACAAATATGTCGGAAGCAATTAACCAGTTGATTCAGGATCGGGGTATTCCGGAAGAACTGATTCTCCGGACCATAGAAAACACCCTCCTGGCGGCGTATAAGCGCCGGTTCGGAAACGCGGATAACGCCTTGGTCCGGTTCAGCGAAGACAACCGGGAGGTTTCGATCTACGCCCATAAGAAAATCGTGGACGGCGTGTATGATCCGGTATCAGAGATAGACCTGGAAGATGCCCGTGACCTTAACCCCGACGCCGATATTGGGGATGAACTCCTCATTGAGGTGGATCCTAAGGATTTCGACTGGGTTTCCGTACAAAGTGCCAAACAGACCGCCCATCAGTCTATCAGGGAGATACAGAAAGACAGCCTCTATTCAGAATACAAGGATAAAATCGGGGAGATCATCATCGGGTATTACCAGCGAGAGCGGAACGGGACCCTTTATGTGGACCTGGGGAAGCTTGAGGGGATACTTCCCAAAAAATACCAGTCTCCACGGGAAAGCTACCATGTCAATGACCGCATTAAAGCCCTCATTATCGAAGTGAATAAGGTCCCTTCGGGGTCCCAGATAGTCCTTTCCCGTGCTCATACGGAATTTGTCCGGGCTGTTTTTGAGCTCGAAGTGCCGGAAATCTACGATAAGACCGTGGAGATCTATAAGATAGTTCGGGAGCCGGGATACCGCACCAAACTCGCGGTTTATTCTAACCGGGACGATGTTGACCCGGTGGGGGCCTGCGTTGGCCTTAAAGGGGTGCGTATTCAGGCGGTCATACGGGAGTTGGAAGGGGAAAAAATCGACATCCTCAAATACGATCCGGATCCCCGAAAGTTTATCAAAAACGCCCTTTCCCCAGCGGAAGTTCGGGAGGTGATCGTCCTGGACGGGGCCAAACATCAGGCTTTGGCGGTGGTGGTCGACTCTCAGCTTTCGCTGGCCATTGGAAAACAGGGGCTTAACGTCAGGCTGGCGAACCGTCTTGTGGACTGGAACATTGATGTCAAAACCGACGTCCAGTTTGCGGAAATGGACATTGCCAGCGAATCCCGGCGCGCGGTTTCGGAGCTTTTCGGGGATGCCGAAGAGTATGGGGAAGAGATTTCCCGTATTTCGGAACTTCCCGGCGTGGATCCGAAAACGGCTGCGGCTCTGCAGGAAAACGGCATCGACTTTATCGCAGATTTCCTGGAGCTTCAGGATGACGCGGTTTTCAGCCTTAAAGGGGTTGCGGTGGAGCGGTTGGACATCCTGCGTAAGCTTATTGAAGAGTATGTGGAGATCGTGGAAGAAGAAGAAAAAGTTCCCGTCGAAGCGGAAGTACCGGTGGGCGATGGGGAAGCCGGTGAGGCGGGGGCTGAGGAAAGCGCCGAAGCGGAAACGGAAGAATATGAATGCCCCGAATGCGGCGCGAAGATTAACCCCTCTATGGCCAGTTGTCCTAACTGTGGAGTTGGGCTTAGTTTTGAATACGAGGAAGAATAAGGAATTTCGAGAAATCGAAGTATTTAAAGGTGGATCATGGCTGAGGAATTAGATAACGTTCAAAAATCCAAGGTAGAACTCATTAAGCGGCAGAAACACGATCGGGAGGCTCAGGGGGGAAAAGCGATTTCTTCCCCAAATACGGTCAAGAAGGTGATTGTTGTAAAAAAGAAACCCGTGCCTGTGCCTGCCGTTCCCGTGCCGGAGCCGGTGAAAAAGACTCAGCCCAAGATCGTAGTTGCTGTCAGGCACGGAAATCATGAGGGGGACCCCGCTGTCGAAACGGCGGCCCCCGTCAGGGTACAGGAAAGCACTCCACATCCGCCCCCTCCTCCGGTATCTGAGAAACCCGTTCCCGTCGTTCCTTCCGATGTCCGGAAAGACGGGAGGCCCATCGTTGCCAAAGGCCCTATGGGTGAGTTGCAGGTGGTTTCTCTTCCCGTTGTCCGGCGTCCTACCGGCGCGGCGGGTAAGGTGGGAGGCCGCTTTGTAGGACCCCGTCCTTCGGGGGACGGGGCTGGTTCTAATCGCGGTGAACGCAACGACCGGGGTGGTCCCTCTTTTACCCCGCGTCCCCCCGGCGTGCCCGGCCGAGTAGGGGGCAGGCCGGGGGGACCCCGTCCTGGTGGTGGTGAACGCAACGATCGGGGTGGTTCCTCTTTTACCCCGCGTCCCTATGGAGGACCGGGAGGTCCTCGTCCGGGAGGAGGCACTAGGCCCGGCGGCAGGTTCGTCGGTGGCGCTCCCGGTGGCAGCCGCCCTGGTGGTTTCGCGCCCCGTACCGGTCCCGGCGGTGGTTTCACGGGTCCCCGCACCGGTGCCGGTGGTGGTTTCGCAGGTCCCCGTATCGGCCTCAGGCTTGGAATGCCCTGTGGACCGCGAAGCGCGCCTCCTGCGGGGGTTCCGCCTCTTGACGGAAAGGGTCCTGTTAAAAAGACCTTTAAGCCGAAAAAAGCGGCGTACTTGCGTAAGGAACAGGAGATGGAGGAGAAACTCCTTCAGACCAAGAAAAAGATCGCGAGTGTAACCAACCCGATTCCCAAGTCCATTGACATCATGGAAGTGGTGTCCATATCCGAGTTGGCCAAGAAGATGAATCTTAAAGCGTCGGACCTTATCCATAAGCTGATGGCTATGGGGATGATGGTTACGATAAACCAGCAAATTGATGCGGATACCGCCACGCTTCTGGCAGCCGAATATGGGGTGGATGTTAAAATCATCAGTCTCTACGATGAAACAGTTATCGCTGCCGAAGCAGATGACGATACCACTAAGGCCATGCGGCCTCCGGTGGTAACCGTAATGGGGCATGTCGATCATGGTAAGACCAAGTTGCTGGATGCCATACGGAGTTCCAATGTCGTGGCTGGGGAATTTGGCGGCATTACCCAGCATATAGGGGCCTACATGGTGGACACTCCTCATGGGAAGATCACGTTCCTGGATACCCCCGGTCATGAGGCTTTTACCCGGATGCGCGCCCGGGGCGCTCAGGTTACGGATATCGTGGTCCTGGTCGTTGCCGCTGATGACGGGGTCATGCCTCAAACCATTGAGGCCATCAATCACGCCAAGGAAGCGGGAGTGTCCATCATCGTGGCAGTGAACAAGATGGATAAGCCCGATGCCAATCCCGACCGGGTCAAGAGTCAGCTTTCCGATCTGGGGCTGATGCCTGAGGAATGGGGGGGACAGACCATGTTCGTGGAACTTTCGGCCCTCAGAAAAGAAAATATAGACAAACTTATAGAGGCCATCCTTCTGGAGGCGGAAATTCTGGACCTTAAAGCCAATTATGACTTTAAGGCCGAAGGCAAGATTCTGGAAGCCCGGATAGACCATGGCCGGGGCATCGTCGCTACCGTTTTGGTCGAACGGGGTACCTTCAGGATAGGCGATTCTTTTGTGGCCGGGATCTGGCCCGGCAAGGTCCGGGCTCTCTTCAACGATAAGGGCGAAAAGGTTACCGAGGCGACTCCCGCCATGCCGGTGGAGGTGTTGGGCTTTGAAGGCGGCCCCAACGCCGGGGAGCCCCTTCAGGTGGTGGATGACGAAAAAATGGCCCGGAGCGTTTCCGCAAAGCGGCAGGAACTCAAGCGTTTTGAGGATGCCAAGAACGTCAGGAAGATCACCCTGGATAACCTGGGGGATACGATTACCGAGGGAGCTATTCAGGAACTCAAGGTCATCATTAAGAGCGATGTCCAGGGTTCCGCCGAAGCTCTCCGTTCCAGTCTTGAAAAGCTTTCCACGAATGAAGTCAGGCTCCACGTCATTCAGGCCCTCCCCGGTGCCATCAACGAAGGGGATGTGGACCTGGCCATCGCCTCCAGCGCCATCATCATAGGGTTCAACGTGCGCCCGGTTCCCAAGGCCAAGCTTCTGGCGGAGCAGGAGAAGGTGGATATACGCAAGTATAACGTCATCTATAAGGCGGTGGAAGAAATACAGTTGGCCATGGAAGGGATGCTTAAGCCGGATACCAAGGAAGACGTCATTGCCCAGGTGGAAGTCCGGAATATCTTCAAGGTGCCTAAGGCCGGAACAGTCGCCGGTTGTTATGTTCTTTCGGGGACGATTAAACGGAACGCCAGCGTTAACGTCATTCGGGAAGGTATCGTCATTCATACGGGGAAGCTCGCCTCGCTCAGGCGTTTCAGGGACGATGTTAAGGAAGTAGCCGCAGGTTACGAATGTGGTATGGGTCTTGAGGATTTCAATGACATCCGGATCAACGATCAGTTTGAAGTCTTTGAGATTGTTGAAGTGGCGCGGAAATTAAACTAGGCCGGAAATATGGGTGAATACAGGCTGGAACGGGTGGGACGCCTCATTCAGGAAAAGATAGGTGCCCTCATCGTGGAAGGGCGCATCAAAGACCCTAGGGTTGATACATTTCTTTCGATTACCAGGGTCAGTGTATCTGGGGACCTCGTTTATGCCGACGTTTATGTTTCAAGCGTCAAGACCCCTGAAGGGCTTGCCAGGGGGGTCGTGGGTTTGCAAAATGCCGCCGGTTTTATCCAGTCCCGACTCGCTAAAGAGGTCAGGCTTCGGCAGACTCCGCATCTCAGGTTTTTTGAGGATTCGGGAATACGGGAGGGGTTTGATCTGATAAAAAAGATTGAAGGGTTATCCCACCATGAAGAACTTTCCGGTAGTGATGGCGCAATTAATCAGGAGAACGCATCCGGACATGAAGGCTGGTGAAAACTTAAAGGGAGATTCCGGTTTTATTCTGTTAAATAAAGAAACCGGGATTACCTCGTTTCAGGCTTTGAACGACGTAAAAAAGGCTTTTTCTACCAGGAGGGTCGGTCATGCGGGAACTCTTGACAAATTTGCCTCTGGTCTGCTCTTGGTTCTTGTCGGACGGGCGGTGAAGCTTGCCCCCTGGGTTTCCGGGTGCGACAAGGAGTACGAGGGAATTATACGGTTCGGGATGGAAACTGACACCCTGGATCCCGGGGGGGTCCCGGTGACGGAAGCGTCGATTCCGGATCGGGGAACCCTGGAAGCGACGTTTCCTCGGTTCGTGGGGCCTATACTCCAGGCGCCCCCTGCATATTCGGCGGTCCACGTTGACGGTAAGCGGGCCTACGCCCTTGCCCGATCGGGGATGCCGGTAGAAATGCGGGAACGGCCTGTCGTGATTCATGTCCTGCGCCTCCTTTCCTTCAAGCCCCCTCTGGCCCACATCCGGGTACGCTGTTCCAAGGGGACCTATATCCGCTCTCTGGCCCGGGACCTGGCTCGTGCCGCGGGTTCACGAGGATACCTTGCCGCCCTGGCGCGGACCGGGATTGCGGGATTCTCTCTTGCTGGGGCGGTGGATGGCCCGGACCGCTCAAGCCTCCGGCCTATTACGCCGGATGTGTTTGCCGCCCTGGGCATACCCTGCGTGAAGGTGGCGGACGACGCGGTTCCCGGCCTCCGCCAGGGGAAGCCGCTGGCCCCTCTTTTGGCGAACGGGGCGTTGCGTTTTTTTTCCACTGGGACGGACGGATCCCCGAATTACGCGGGGGTGTTTGACAAAAAAGGGAATTTAATCGCGGTTGTCGAACAAAAAGACAGGGGCCTGTGGGGTTATGGGTATGTCTATGCAGGTCCTTGAATGGTCTCGGTTTATCCGGGGAGCTCTGAAAGACGAAATGCCCGGTTCGGAACAGGGGACCGCCGTTACCATCGGGGTTTTTGACGGCATGCATCGGGGTCATCGGGCGCTCATTGAGCGGATAGTTGGGAGGCGTCCGTCTCTGATTCCCATAGTGGTTACCTTCAGGCAAAGCCCTAAGGCGGCCCTGAAAAAGTCGGGATGGACCGGAGATCTTCTGAGCCTTAACCGGAAACTTGCCTTTTTTGAGAATCTGGGGGTGGAAGCGGTTATTCTGATTGACTTTTCTCTGAATTTCAGTAAAATAACTGGTAAGGAATTTATTGATCTTCTTATCCGGTGGGGAAAACCGTTGTTTATACTGGTAGGTGCCGGGTTTCGTTGCGGATATCAAATGGATACCGACGCTACGCGGATCAAAGCCCTAGTGAAAGGGGTGGAGATTTCCGTTGAGGTGGCAGACCCGGTTTTGGAAGGGCTTCATGCGGTAAGTTCCAGCCGGATCCGATCCGCGATTTTCGAAGGGGATCTTGTCCAGGCCGCCCGCCTTTTGGGCCGAAATGTTGAAATTGATGTCAGCGGAATGACTGTGAGTTTCCGGACGGGAGGGTTGTTTTATCATACTGTTTCCCAGCGCCGGATAACCCCTGCGCCGGGCCGGTACAGCGTGGTGCTTCATGGGGGGGATGCTGGACTGAGGATAAAAACCGATGTTTTTGTCGAAAAAGAAGGTGTTTTTGTTCCTCTTTCGGTTAACGCGGAGTGGATCGAGTTTTTAAGAGCTGATCATTAGGTAAATGGTCTTTATATGGTTTTTGAGGAGTGTAATTATATGGCATTAAGCAAGGAAGAAGCGGCTTCCCTCGTGTCCAAGTTCGGTAAAAACGAAAAAGATACCGGTGCGTCAGAAGTTCAGGTTGCGTTGTTGACCGAGCGGATTAATCAGCTTACGGGACATTGCAAACAATTCAAAAAAGATAAGTCTAGCCAGCGGGGACTTTTGATCCTGGTAGGCAAGCGGCGCCGTAGTTTGAAGTATTTACAACGGGCGGATTTGGAAAAATACCGGACGCTTATCAAGGAATTGGGGCTCCGCAAGTAAACGGGTAAAGCCAGTTACGGATCCGCACGGAAATACCACGGTCGAAGAGGGTGTTTCCTTGTCGCGTCGAACCCGATGTTTGTGGCGATGAGAATAAAATGTGTGGCGTTTTATTCTTGCGTTGGTCTTAATCTGCCGGTTTAGCCGGATGTAGCGCTCGGAACCGGCCCAAAACAGGAGGCTGGTGCCGGTTTTTTTTGTATTTTCGGCGTGATACGCTGGGGATAGTCAATTCAAATTTATTGTGGAAAAGGAACTATGGTTCAAAGAGTAATACTTCAAATCGCCGGTAAGGAGCTTGTCCTTGAGACCGGCAGGATTGCAAAACAGGCTAATGGGGCGGTGTTTGCCCAATACGCGGGTTCTGCGGTAATTGCGACGGTTTGTTCGTCATCGGAAGCGGTGGAGGGTCTGGATTACGTCCCCTTAACGGTAGACTACAACGAAAAATACTATGCTGCCGGGAAGATCCCCGGCGGGTTCATCAAACGGGAAAGCCGCCCCAAGGACAAGGAAATTCTCGTGTCCCGGCTTATAGACCGGCCCATGCGGCCCCTGTTTGAAAAGAGCTTTGGTCGGGAAATACAGGTGGTCCCTACAACGGTTTCCGCCGATCAGGTGAATCCTCCGGACATTGTGGCTATTGTTGCCGCCTCTGCGGCGGTTCACCTTTCGGACATCCCCTTCAACGGCCCCATCGCGGGGGTGCGCATCTGCGCATTGGGGGATGAACTGGTGGTGAATCCCACCTATGAGAAGATCGAGCGATCCTCTCTGGAAATCGTAGTGGCCGGGACCAAAGACGGCATCACCATGGTGGAAGGGGGCGCTTCGGAAGTCAGCGAAGATCTGATGATCGCCGCGCTGGAAACAGCCCAGGGCGTCATCATTGAACTGTGCGCCCTCCAGGAAAAACTGCGGGAACTTGCGGGCAAAGAGAAACTCCCCCTGGCGGCAATCACCCTGAACATGGAAAACAAAGATGCCATCCGCTCCGCCGCCTATCCCCGACTTGAGTCCGCCTGTTTTGTCAAAGGCAAGATACAGCGTCATGAAGCCATACGCCAGGTTAAGGCGGATGTTGCCGCTCAATACGAGGTGCAGCTTGCCGATGAGGTTCAGAAAAAGATTTTCAACGCCCTTTTCGAAGAGATGGAGTACGAGATACTGCGTTCCTCCATCTTGAACAAGGGGCTGCGGGTAGACGGACGGGGAACCGAGGATATACGGGATATCACCTGTGAAATCGGCATCCTCAACCGGGCCCACGGTTCCGCCCTCTTTACCCGGGGCGAGACCCAGGCTCTGGCGGTCGCCACCCTGGGGACCGTCTTTGACGAGCAGATTTTTGATGATATTGAGGGGGATAAGCGGGAGAACTTCCTACTTCACTACAACTTTCCCCCTTATTCGGTAGGCGAAGTCGGCCGTTTGGGTACGGGCCGCCGGGAGATAGGCCATGGAAACCTGGCCCGCCGGTCATTGGAAGCCATGATCCCCTCCAAAGAAGAATTCCCCTATACCATACGGGTAGTTTCGGAGATCATGGAATCCAACGGCTCTTCTTCCATGGCGTCGGTATGCGGGGGTACCTTGTCCCTGCTTCATGCCGGGGTTCCCATGAAGAAGCCTGTGGCGGGCATAGCCATGGGGCTTGTAACCGAAGGGAAGGGCGGTCCGGGGGATAGGTACGCCGTGCTTTCGGACATCCTGGGTGAGGAAGATCACCTGGGCGACATGGATTTTAAGGTGGCCGGGACCGTCGACGGTATCACCGGCTTTCAGATGGATATCAAGATAGCTGGGGTAAGCCCCGATGTGATGCGGAAAGCCCTGGATCAAGCCAAGCGCGGCAGACTTCATATTCTTTCTATTATGAATAACACCATACGGAAGCCTACGGATCACATCAGTGAATACGCCCCCAAGATCGTAACCCTGCGGATAGACGTGGACAAGATAGGCGCCCTCATAGGCCCGGGGGGAAAGAACGTCAAGGCCCTCTGCGAACAGTACAGCGTTACCATCAATACCGATAACGACGGGACCGTTACTATTTATGGGAAAAATACCCAGGACGTCGACGACACCAAGACTGCGGTGTTAGGCATTGTTTCGGACCCGGAAGTGGGCAGAATTTACAACGGTGTTGTGCGGCGCATCATGGATTTCGGCGCTTTTGTGGAAATACTTCCCGGAAAAGAGGGATTAGTGCATATTTCTAAACTTTCCCGTCAGCGTATCGCCGTTGTTACCGATATACTAAAGGAAGGGCAGGAGATACCGGTCAAGCTTCTGGAAATCGACAAGATGGGCCGGCTTAACCTATCCTATATCGACGCCATTGATCCGGCGGGAGAGGGCGTCGGCGGGGATCGCCGCCCTCGGAACGACAGACCGCGCCACTAAGGGAGATTGAGAAAAGGGCAATGGAAGGTCAGGAAATTCCGCCGGTTAGGGTGTGCAAAAACGACCCAGATGCCCGCCTTCCGGAATACGCAACGGAAGGAGCCGCTGGGGCGGACCTGAAGGCCCGGCTTTCATCGCCGGTATGCGTCCCTCCCCTGGGCCGGGCGCGGATTCCTACGGGTTTGGTCCTGGAAATTCCGGCGGGATACGAAGGCCAAGTGCGGCCCCGGTCCGGGCTGGCCGTCACCCACGGGATTACGGTGCTGAATTCTCCTGGAACCATTGATTCGGATTATCGGGGCGAAGTCGCGGTTATCATGATCAACCTGGGGCAGGAGGCTTTTACCGTGAAAGACGGGGACCGTATTGCCCAGTTGGTTATTGCCCCGGTATGCGGGGCGGCCTTCTCGGAAGCCGAAGAGCTGTCGGAGACAGACCGGGGATCCGGGGGATTTGGATCGACGGGAGTATGATGAGGGTTATTTCCCGGCGGCATTTAAAAAGCGACCGTGTTATTTCAGGTACTCTGTTCAGATATTTGCTGTCAGAAGCCTTGTTCTCCTTCCTGGTGGCTTTTCTCTTCTTCTTCGTCATTTTTTTTGTCAATCAACTGTTGCTCCTGGCCCAGGAAATTCTGGCCAAAAAAGTTCCGTTTTATCAGGTTGCCTTGCTGGTACTTTACGCCATACCCACTATCATCGCCATGTCGGCTCCCTTCGCAGCCCTGGTGGGGATCCTCATGACCATAGGCCGGCTTACCTCGGATAATGAAGTCCTGGTCATGCTTTCTTCGGGGCTTCCCTACCGTAATATTTTTATCCCGACCGTAGTGGTAGGTATCCTCATTTCCATGCTTTCGTTTTATGCCAACGACGTCCTTCTGCCTATGGGAACCATTCAGTTTTCGCGGCTTTGGAGGCGGATCATGGCTTCTACCCCGGCACTGGAACTGGAATCCAACTCGGTGAAGCGGTTTAAGGATACCGTGGTGGTTACGGGAAACGTGGAGGGGAACAGCATCAACGATGTCCTCATCCTGGATAGAACCAAAGACGGGGAGCGGCGGCTTATCATGGCCCGCAACGCTGAATTGCGGGATGCCGGCAGAGAGGGCTTGAGCCTGGACATGACCGGCGCTTTTATTCAGTCCTCCAAAGAAGTTTCCCGGCGGGATTACGATTACGCTTCGGCGACATTTCTTCGTTATTGGGTTTCCCAGGAGGATATGATTCAGAATGTTTCTTCTATTACTCCAAGCCAGATGAGTTCCATTGATGTCCTTAAAGAGATCAGGGTGAAAGAAAAGGCCCTTGCCGAAAAAATAGATGAACGGTACAGAAAGGTGATGTCCCAGGGACTAAGCCTGGAGGCAATACTTCGCCGAGGCCCAAACCGGGAGGCGTGGAACCGGCGGGCGAATCAGGCGGCGGCCTTTATACGGGAAGGCGAAATCGTACGGGACTTAAAAAAGGACCGGAGCCTTTCGATATACCGTTTGGAATTTTACAAAAAATTTTCGATACCCTTCGGTGCCCTTTCCTTTGTATTCCTGGCGGTTCCACTGGGACTGCTGGCAAAAAAGAGCGGCCAAACCGTTGGGTTCATCTTCGGCCTTATCATCGCGGGCGTGTACTGGGCCATGCTCCTTGGGGGGCAGACCATGGGAGTACGTCTTGGGTATTCTCCCTTTTGGTGCATGTGGCTTCCCAATATCCTGGCTGTTTCGATAGGACTTGTCATGTGCTTATTCAGGATACGGCGCTGATATGATTCTGGACCGGTATCTGGTTAGGCAGTTTATCCCCGTTTTTGTAGTCGTCGTCTCCTTGTTCGTCATGCTCCTTTCCCTGATCGATCTTTTCTCTAACCTGTGGCGTTACCTGAATTATGAAGTGCCTCTCTCTCAGATCCTCCTGGTCTGTTATTATTACCTTCCCAAGAGCCTCTCTTACGCGACGCCGATTTCCCTTCTTTTTGCCGCAGCCTATACGCTGGGGGATCTCTATGCCCGGAATGAATTGACGTCGATTTTTTCTTCCGGAATCCCCTTTTGGCGGTTCAGTATTTCCCTGCTTATTATCGGGGCGGTAGTTTCGATTTTCGCGTTTTTTTTTCAGGACTATGTTGTTGTCCCCACATTTAAGAAAAAAAACGACTTAAACAGCCAGCTTTTGCATCAGCAGGTTACGGAAGATAATTCGGATATTGTCATTAAGGCCAAAAACGGTAAGCTCATCTATTCGGTTGATTATTTTGACGATACGTCAACCAGCTTAAACGGCGTGAGCATTATTGAACAGAGCGAGACTGGGGAGTTTCTGTCCCTTATCCGGGCGTCCCGGGCTATCTGGACCGGGGAATACTGGTCTTTCTCGAACGCCATTATTTACTCCTGGGAAGGCGAATTCTTGCGGGTTAAGACGCTAGAGCCCGCCAACGCCTACCGGGAACATCCTGAAATTTTTAGAAGAAGGGCCGTGAACGCCGAGAATCTTCCGGCAAGAGACGTGGCTGGCCTGGTCCGGGATTTGAGAAGCGCGGGATTGCCCTTTATCGGCGCCCTGGCGGATTATTACCACCGTTTTTCCTTTTCCGCAGTTTCCTTTGTGGTGATGATCCTGTCGATTTCCATGGGGGGAAGGTTCAAGAAGAATATCCTTCTCATGAGCCTTCTGGCGAGCCTGGTAACCACGGTGGTGTTTTATGTGATGGAGATGATCAGCATGATGATGGCCCGGCTGGGGTATATCCCCCCTATTGTGGGGGCCTGGTTCCCGATCTTATTCTTTAGCGCGGTGGGTATGCTGCTCCTGCAAAGCGCGAAAACCTGATGTGGGTGTAACATGGCGGATTCTTTTTTTACCATAACCGGCGGCGATTCCCACTCCCATGCCAGAACCGGCGTTCTCGATCTTCCCCACGGCACGGTAACGACCCCGGTATTCATGCCGGTGGGAACCAACGGGGCCGTCAAAGCCCTGCGTGTTGATGATCTTACGGAAATAGGCTTTGAAATCATACTTTCCAATACCTATCATCTTTACCTGCGTCCGGGCATGGAAGTCATGGCCGCTTCCGGGGGGCTCCACAACTTTATGCGCTGGAACCGGAACATCCTTACCGATTCCGGCGGCTTCCAGGTCTTTTCCCTGGCTCCCTTTCGTAAGATCCGGGACGAGGGGGTAAGCTTCCGTTCCCACATTGACGGATCGTACCACAACCTTAAACCCGAAGACATTGTGGCGGTTCAGGCGGTTTTGGGAAGCGACATTCAAATGCAGCTTGATGTATGCACTCCCTGGGGTATCTCGTATAGCGAGGCCCGTGATGCCTTACGAATCACCGGGTTGTGGCTTGACCGGGCAAAAACGGCCTGGGAAGCGGAACGGGATCGGGGCTATAGGGGGAAACTCTTTGCCATAGTCCAGGGGAATTTCTTCAAAGACCTGCGGGAAGCCGCGTGCGCACAGGCGATTCGGGCCGACACCCCGGGCCTTGCCATAGGGGGCCTTTCGGTAGGGGAGGCGGAGCCGGTTTTTTTGGAATACCTTGACTATACGGCGGCCCTGCTCCCCTGGGAAAAACCACGGTATGTCATGGGGATAGGAACGCCTGAGTACATCCTGGCAGCCATAGAACGGGGGATAGATATGTTTGACTGCGTGTTTCCCACCAGGACAGGCCGGAACGGCCATGTGTTTACCCGGCGGGGACACGTAAGCCTAAAAAAAGCCGAAAACCGCCTTGATTTTCGGCCGATAGATGAAACATGCTCCTGCAAGGTTTGCCGGGAATACAGCCGGGCCTACCTTCGCCATTTGTTTAAGACACGGGAGATTCTGTGTTCCATGCTGGCCAGCTACCATAACCTGTATTTTCTCCAGCAATTAATCAACGAGGCCCGGGAAGCCATACACGCGGACCGCTTTATGGCCTTTAAGAAGTCCTTTCTCGATGAATATACCCGTTTGGGAGGTGAATCATAAAAAAGACGGCCCTTCCCCTGCTTCTTTTGCTTTGTTCCGGTCTTTTATCCGGTCAGGATCTTCCCCCGTCCCCGCCACGGGAACTCCCGGCCCTTCCGGCGGATGCCGAAGAACCGGCGGCCCCCGCACCCGCCGCCGGTGATACCAAAACGGCGGCCCCGCCGCGGGATCCTCCCCGGTCCGGGCCGCCGGTCCCCGCGCCGTCCGGCGTTCCTCCGGGACCCTATCGGCCGGCTTCCCAGAAAACCGTGGAAGAACAGCGGCTTGATACCGTCAGACTGGGAACTGAAAACGAAATCGCCGCCCTTGTTCAGACCCTGAAAAGCGAAAACGCCGAGTATCTGGACGAGGCCCTGATTGAATTGGTTCAGACCACCACGAACCGGAATATCCTTTCGGGGGTTTTTTCCTTTTTTGGCGAGCGGGAGCGGGCCGGCCTTGAAGACCGGGCGTTCCGGGCCTTGAAAGAATGGGACATGGAAGCCGCCGATACCGTCCTAACCGCGATAGATTACCTGGGAAAACTCAAGGTAGAAGCCGCCATAGACCCCTTAAAAGCGTTGCTGGACGCGGAGGAGCGGAGGTTCATGGCCGCCGCCTTCAGGAGCCTGGGACGCATAGGCGGCGGTGTTTCCACCCTCGCCGCAACCGAAGTTGAAGGAATCGCCGAGTATCTTATTGATTATTATACCAACCGTAATCCGGGGGATGAAAACCGCCGGGACATTATTGCCGCCCTGGGAGAAACCGGTTCGCCTGCGGGGATAGCGTTTCTGTCGGAAATCGCCCGAAACACCGGCGAGCGGGCCCCCCTCCGCATGGCGGCTCTGGAAGCGCTCTCCAAAATCAAGGATCCCGCCGGGCTTGATGCGGTTCTGGCGGCGGCGGCTTCCGCGGACCCTAATGTCCGGGCCGCCGCGGTAGGCGCGCTGGGCCCCTTTGAAAGCCCGGAAGTAACCGCCGCTATCCTCGAAGCGTTCCGGGATTCGTTCTACCGGACCCGCATCGGCGCGGCGCGGGCAGCGGGGACGCGGAAACTGGAAGCGGCCGTTCCCTATCTTGCCTACCGGGCTGAACGGGACGATGTTCCCCAGGTAAAAGACGAGGCGGTTAAGGCCCTGGGCGCCATAGGGACCCGCGAAGCCGAGACCGCACTGGCCTCTTTCTTTGAGGAGCGGAAAAATTCGGACCGGCTGCGTATCCTCGCGGCGGAGATGCTCATGAAGGATCATGCCGAAGCCTATGCGGAAAAACTGGCCGCCGAAATGGACGATGCCAAGGGGAGAAACCAGACCGCTCTCTACAACGGGTTTCTCCGGGCGATAGGTTCCGCCAAAGCGCCGTCCCTTGAGGCCGTTACCCGGCGTTTCTTCGCTTCCGGCGGGGTAATCGAAAAGTCCTACGCCCTGGATATGACGGCAAACAACGAATTCCAGGGGCTCCTAGAGGAAGTCCGGGCCTTGACAGACCCCAAAAACGGGAACCTTTCCCATAAAGCCCAGGTTACCCTGGAAAAACTGGATCCTTCCGCAAAGGCGGGCGGAGGCCAAAAACCCGATTAACGGGGCTTCTTTGGAGCCTGCACGGTATACCTATACACCTATACAAAAGAGGCTTCCCAAACCCCGCGCCTTGAGTTCAGCGCCCCGATTTTCACGCTCAGAAACGCCCTATTCACGTATAATAATGAAGCATTCACGATTAGTAATTTTACCGCTGCCACAAAACAGAACGCGGGACGGATTACCGCCCCCCGTAAGAGAGCCAAAGGCTCTTTGTTCGATCAGAAAGGCTCCATTCCTGATCAAGAATGCTCCATTCTTGATCAGGAACGCTCCATTCCTGATCAAGAATGCTCCATTCTTGATCAGGAATGCTCCATTCTTGATCAGGAATGCTCCATTCTTGATCAGGAATGCTCCATTCTTGATCAGGAATGCTCCGTTTTTGATCAGGAATACCGGGACGCTGAACTCAAATCGCGGGTTTTGGAGCAGGCTCCGTTACCTGTTATTTCCGCGGTATCCCTGCCGCGGTCCGCGGGTGTTTGTCCCGGCTTATGGCGAAGAGAAGGATTCCCGCCGCGGCGCCGCCCCGCGGGGGAGCAGGGAGAGGCCCGCCGGGTTCGGGCGCCGGCGCCGAGGGGGGGAATCTCTTCGGCTTCCTTGTTTTTACCCCATAAATCAGATATATTCTTAATGTGAGGAGGCTCGAATGATAAACATGGAACGAAAAAATCAATTTCACACTATCTCACAAGGGAGGAACCTTATGAAGAACCGGTTATTCTTTCAAAAAGTACTCGGCGGGTTGGCCGTACTTGCGGCGCTTATACTAACAGGATGCAATGCGGATATTCTCAATGCCCTGCGGAATCCTGAGGATTTCTACGCCAAAAAAGGCGGCCTGATGATTTACAATATATCCAGCTCCGATGCCATTAAGGGGGTTGAGATTAAGGATGCATATGGTGATCTGGTAGAGGATGTTGCTATGCAGGACGATTCGGGGCAGGGCCTTGTCCCGATCGAAAAGGAGAGGGTCAGGGGGATAGTCCTTGATCCGGGAAAGTACACGGTTGCGGTAACCTACACTAGCGGAACCGATCCGGCCCCCAGGACGGTAACAATCGAATGGAAAAAGAACATTGCCCAGTATTTCAGCAATGGGACCGCGGTCTCCAATCCTTATGGAACGCTCCAGATTATTAACTTTTCCGGCAAAAATGTTACTTCGGTAAAGTTGAGGGGTACGGGGGAACCTACGGAAATGCTGGCTACTACTCCTCCTACGGTCATTGCGGATAAAGCCACCTATTCGTGGCTTATTAACGAGCCGGGGACGTATGAGCTTGCGGTGCAGCTGCAGGGTGAGCCGGCTGCTTTCACAACCGACAACATTAAAATCAGGGCGGGGGAGATAACGGCCATTATGGTAATCCCGACCGGGATGGAGGAGATAGCGCCTACTCCGGTGGCCGAGAGCATTAACCTGTGGGTGTTGAACCGGCTTGTTAATACGAAGATTAAATCCGTGGAAAAACGGCTTGCGGGGGTGGGTAACTATGAGGTTATACCTGGGACCGCTATAGTTGCCGGCGGTTACACGGGGGTGCATCTTGACGGCGACACCTATGATTTCAAGATAAACTTTGATCTTGTTGATCCTGATGCCTCCCTGATTAAGGAAGCCATCGCCTTGAGCGCCCTTGATCCGGTTTTCCTCATCGTGGCGGCAAACCCCGAAAGCGGAGCCCCCGAAATAGAGAAGGTTACTTCCGGAGACGTGGACGAAGACGGGTTCCCCGACTGGTGGGAACGGCAATACTTTACCGAAGCGGCGGTTACGGATCCGGCCATCCCCTCTAAAGATGGTGATGAGGACGGAGACGGCCTGACAAATGGGGAGGAGTTTACTAAGGGTACCAAGCCCACCGTGATGGACTCTGATGGGGATGGGTTAACCGATTGGGAAGAAGTTAATGGGAAACGAGATACCAACTACGCCAACAGTAATAGGCCCACGCCGTTCAATCCAACGGAGTTCCCCTCAACATTCACGAAAACTAATCCGCTTAACCCGGATACCGACGGGGATGGGTATTCGGACTATGTTGAAATCAGGGACGGTTCAAGCCCCACTGACACGAAGGATATTCCGAATGGGCAAATAACCATCGTAGTCCCCTGGGGGGAGACTGATGCGGGTAAGGGTATCTAGACGGGCCGGCTGCCATCGAACCCGCGGGTGAATCGAACCTAGATGATGAAGGCGAATACAGAAGGAAGAAGCGTTGTTCTTCACCCTTCGGTATTCGCCTTTTTTGTAACGAGCGGGTGTTATGTGCAATTATGAAACGATGGAAATCTTTCTCCGCTGAATACTCTTGCGAAACGCGTATTCTGTGAATACAGGAAACAGTTATGATTATAAGCGCAAGTAGAAGAACGGACATCCCTGCATATTACTCAGATTGGCTTCTTAATAGAATAAAGGGACGTTATGTTTATGTAAGAAATCCGCTGAACATACATCAAATCAGTAAAATCAATCTTAGTCCGGATGTCGTTGACTGTATTGTGTTTTGGAGCAAAAACCCAAGACCATTGCTTGATAAACTTCAATTTTTGAGTGAATATGCCTATTATTTCCAATTTACACTTAATCCCTATGATAAGGATATAGAGGTACAGCTTCCGTGCAAGCATGAAATACTTGAAACATTCAAGAAATTGTCTGATATGATTAGCCCGTCAAAAATCATTTGGCGGTATGATCCTGTCTTGCTTAATAAAAAATATAGCATTTCTTTCCATATCGGCAAATTTTCCGAATACGCTATGAAATTGAAAGGATATACCGAAAAAGTAACGTTTAGTTTTATTGATTTCTATAAAAAAATTATAGAAAATGTCAAATTTGCTGAAATAGGCAAAATAACTTATGAAGAAAAAAATATCATTGCTGATAACTTTTCACAAATTGCGAAAGAAAACAATCTTCTTATCGATACTTGTGCGGAGGACATTGACCTTTCAAAATACAATATATCACATGCCAGATGTATTGATGATAGATTGATAGCAAAGATAATAGGATATAATTTTATCGCGGAAAAGGATAAGAACCAACGCCGTGAATGTGGCTGTGTTGGAAGCATTGATATTGGAGAATACAATTCTTGTTCCAATGGTTGTGTTTATTGTTATGCAAATTGCAGCCCAAACGTTGTTAAAACTAATTTCAAGAAACACAACAAATTCTCCCCTCTGTTAATCGGACAAACCAGCGAGAGTGATAGTATCAATGAAAGAAAAGTATTAAGTAACAAAACTTTACAAAAAGAGCTTTTTTAGAATAATTTTTCATAACTGCCCATAGCCGGGCTGTTTACGCTTCGGGGCCTAAGGCCCCTCGTCCTCCGCAACAGATTAGCCCTATTTGTTACCCTTTGCCATACGTTGATACTAATATAATATAGAGAAGAAAGATTGTCAAGCATTTTAGGTCCTTTTTGCCAAAATTGACTTTTTTCTTGACTTTTTTGATTCGAGGCTTTTCCTGCTTGGAATATTGTAATTAAAAATGAAGCCATATGCGCTTATTTTATGATAATACATCAAGATAAGGCATTGGACGGAATTTATGAAGAAACGTGATTTCTCTTAATTTCAAATAGAAACATCCAGGATTAACAATAATAAAATATTTCAATATACTATTTTAGAAATGCTTGCCTATTAAAATATTTATTGTTTGTTTTCCGCAATGCTTTTATTAGTCGATAATTCATCGGTAATGTTTTTTACGGTTTCTTTGATAATGTATTCGATATGATCCAAAACCATATCGATTTCTTCTTTGGTGAATGTGTTTAATACCGTTATCAATTGCGGCCTTGTTTTCAAAGTCCGGCGGATTATTTTTTTTCAAGACGTTGCCTTCCTCATAAAGCAGCCATTGGGCGGAATAACCATAGAGCTGTTGTATCAAAATCGCCAATGATTGCGAGAGATTTTCCCGCTTTCCGTTTATTAAGCAGTTTATGTACGTGAAACTCACGCCCAGAGTGTCGGCAAACTTTGTCTGGCTGATGTCTAGATCGCACACAACTGTCCTTAACCGGTCCGATAAGCCCATGTTGAATTCCTTTTTACATTTGAAACCTTATTTTTAATTTCCATGATTATAATATAATAATTTGGCAATATTTAAGTCAAGAAAAAAATCCACCGGAAAATCTGTGAAAAATCGACTTAACTCTGAAAACTATTAACCTAGTTTATAGTGAAAAGTTTGATGATGGTTGTACATTATTAATACTTTTATGAGTAAGGAGGATGTTAGTGGAAATTTCAGATAAGAACCGTCTTCTGGAAAGAATCGAATGCCTTGACGACAACCAGCTTGACCGCCTTGAGAGTTTTATTTTCGGCATGGAAGAACAAAGAAAACGGATTACGGGAATGAAGAGGACAAGGCATCTTTTGAAGCGGGACCGTGAAAACATGATCCGCACGGAGGAAGTGTCATGAACAACGCTGAGAACGTCTTCCTGCAATCCCTCGATATGAAAGTATCCCAGTTGATATTCGAAATCAGGGACACACAAAAGAAAGAAGAAAAGAAAAATATTTATGAATCGATTCCGGAGTGGGTAACGCTGCAACAGGCGGCCAAATATAAGGGCGGGGCGGCGTTCGACACCTTTAAGACCCAATACTGGCTGCAACCCTGCTGCGGGCTCAACAGCCGAAAAATAGGCGGGCGCAAGGTCTGGAAACGGGAAGACGTTATCGAGTGGCTTTCGGTAACCGATGACCAGCTCTGGGAATATGCCGCCAGGAAGGGAGCCAGCATCCCCGCCAAGTACGAAAAAATATCAGGGGAATTAAAAATACTATGAAAGGGAATCAGGCCGCGGGCAGTGTATGGGGTTCTGGTATGCAATCGTTACATTGTATCCCATGGGGGGACCCTATCCTGCCCGCGGTCTTTTTATAATAACGGAAAACCGGCTAAACAGGCAAATCTTTGCAAGCCCGCCGTTTAGCCTGAATGCCCGCCGCCGGTCGGGGGCTTACGTCCGTGTAAGTTTT